>JADLFL010000009.1 GCA_020845575.1 Acidobacteriota bacterium
GAATCGCGAACAGCTTCTCGACGAACGTCCGGCGGAAATGAAGCAGCCGCATCGTGAACCCGCCCTCGTCCACGGCGCCGAGCGAGACGCCGCGTTCGGCGAGGAACTCGGCCAGGTACGAACGGATCTCCACATCAGCGGTTGGTTCACGGCCGCTCGCCGTCCCCGCCTCGACGAGCACGGAGCCGGCCACTTCGCCAGGACCACCGAACGCCTGGACGAACGAGAACCGATCCGCCCGTCCGAAACCGCCGACAGTCCTGCTCTCATCCGGCAGGAACGTCAGGCCGGGATGCGCCGCGACGGCATCGCGCAAGGCCTTGAGCTCCCGGTTGATTCCGTTCCTGCCGAGCACCGGATCGAAGGCACGCGGATCGAGAAAGATGTCCACGTCCTCGGAGAAGCGCTGAATGAGGCTCCAACCTTTCGACAGACTGGTGCCGCCCTTGAAGATGCACTTGTCGCCCACCGTGACGGCGATGACGCGAAGCGCTTCAGTGACGTAGTAGTCCTTCTCGATGAGCGCGGGGCGCAGTCCTCTTCCGGCGAAGTGCTCAGCGGCTTGCACGATCGCCTGTTGGAAGTCTGGATGCTCGCTGAGTCTCATGGGCGCGCGCGCTCCTTCGCCTGCCATTGCCGTGCCGACGGCAGTCCAGAGAGGACACCGAAATCGAAGCGTGACACCGGATTCAGCGAGGCACGCAGCCTGCGGAGCGTGGCGGAGCTTGTGCCGATCGCCTCGCCGATGGCTCCGAGCATCGCACGGACGCGCGGCGGTTCGGATGGCGCGACACGAGCGAGACGCTCGTATCGGCCCGGTTCCTTGAAGAGGCGGAGTGTGCGGCGGAGCGTGTCCTTCTCGGACAGCTCGCTCGTGCTGCCGCCGCGGCGCAGGAAGTCGAGCAGCGCGGCGTCGTGGTCCGAGAGACGCTTCCACGCCTCCGGTCGTCGAGTGTGGACGATCGTGTCGCGACCTGCGAGCTTGCGCGGCAGGCTGGCGGCCGTCGTGGCGACCTCACTGCGGCCGGCCGCTTGCGTCGTGAAGCCCAGCAGGTTCGCCGCGGCGACGCCCGCCGGGAACATGGGCGACCGGTCGGCGGCAAGCTTCCGGATCGCGACAGGATCCGGCCGACTCGGGCCAAGAGCCGTCGTCCGGCCGCGATAGTAGACGCCTTTGCTCAGCCGCTGCAGCGTGCCGTCCTTCGCCAGGCGGGACATGGCCTGCGCGACGGCTGCGACGGGCAGGTTCGGAAAATCGCTGAACCGCCAGACCCGCTCGCCGCCCGCCTCGACGCGCCGCCGAATGACCTGGACGACGGGTGGGCGTCCGTAGGTCCGCTGGGCGAGTTCCATAGGCTCCACTGTGCGTTTCGGCGGTCATGTTGTCAAGTTTCGTATCAAAAAAACTTGACGTTATCTCGCTAGAATCAGGCCATAGCACCCACCACCGTCAGGAACCACCCAAGAACGCCCGCCGATGAATTGCAGCCCCCCAGCGATCAGGACATATTCGCTGCATGACGAGGGGGTGGCTGCATGTTCGACCGCTACGATCCGCGCGACGACATTCGTGAGGACGACCGCGACCGGGGCCGCGATCGCGATCGAGGAGGCCGGGGCGCCGGCGGCACGCCCGGCCACCGAGACCGGAGTACGCGTGATCCCTTCACGCGTGACCTCGACCTGCCGGATGGCCGCGATCGGGAACGGGCCAGGGACCGCGACCGCGTGTACGACATCGACGGTTCCGAGGCCCGGATGTTGGCAACCATCGGCTCGTTCCGCGTCGTCTCCGAACACGACCTGTCGGCGCTGCGCGACGATGCCAGGACGCCGCACCAGAGCATGCGGCACCTCGAGGACTCGGGGCTGATTCAACGCTCGCCGCTCGACGTCAACGACCGCGCCGTTGTCCTCACCGACCGCGGCCGGGACCTGCTCGAAGCCAACCGATCGATCCCGCGCGACGAGCGGACGCGCGACCGGCAGGAGTTCTACGCCGGCCTCAGGAAGCCGCGCGAGCTGACCCACGACGTCAAGGTGTACCGCGCCTACGAGCGCACGGAGGCCCGCATCCGCGACGATGGCGGGCGCGTTCGGCGCGTCGTTCTCGACTACGAGATGAAGCGCGACTACCAGCGCTTCCTGCACGAGCGCAATCGCGGCAAGAAGGATTGCGACGGACGTCCCGCCCGCGACGCCGACGAGATCGTGCACTGGGCGCAGGAGCACGACCTGCCGTACGAGCAGGACGGACACGTGCACTTCCCCGACGCGCGCGTCGAGTACGAAGACCGCGACGGTCTCGACCGCTTCGAGGACCTGGAGATCGTGACGCCGCACTACCGCGGCGCGCATGCGGCCGGCGCGGCGAAGTCAGGATTCAGCTGCCACGTCTCGCTCGGGTCCAGCGTCGGCGGACGCGGCGGCAGGGGCGGACGATGCGGCGGGTTTGCCCAGGAGTTCGTATGAGCATGCTTCCGCTCGAGCCGACACCACTGCCGCCGGCGCCGAAGTACTGGGCGCTCGAAGAGTGCGACAGCGAACGGCTGCACGCGATCGCCGCGTTCGGGTTCACGGACCGCCAGTCACGCTTCCTCATGGAGGTCCTGCTGTACTCGGGCGTGTTCCTGGAACGGCAGTACTGCCAGTTCGCCGGCATCGCCCACGGACAGAAGAGCACGAACTTCATCCGCACCCTCGTCGATCGCCGATTCGCAACGCCGGTGACGCCCGGCAAGCTGCACCGAGGCCGGATGTTCCACGTCCACTACAAGCCGCTGTGGACCGCCATCCGCGAGCCCGACAGCCGCTTCCGAAAACGCGCGGCACCGGGACGCCTCATCGAGCGCGTGATGCTGCTCGATGCGGTCCTCGACGACCAATCGATGATCTGGCTGGCGTCCGCGGCGGACAAGCTACACCACTTCAGGGATCACCTCCGCGATCGGTTCGAGCTGATCGACATGCCGCAGCTGCGATTCGGTGAGGGCCCGTCACGGATCTACCGCCACTTCCCGGACAAGCTGCCCATCGGCGACGACCGCGAGCGCAGCGACCATCACGTCTTCATGTACCTCGTGACGACGCCCGTACCGTGGGACTTCAGGCTGTTCCTCCTGCGGCACATTCCACTACTGCGTCAGCTGAGCCGCTGGATCATCCGGCTGCTGTTCCCGAAGCCCCTCGTCAGAGCGCGCCAGAGCTACCTGCACGCGGCGCGCGAGCACCTGGTGGGAGCCGCCAGGGGCCGTAACGTTTCCATGATCGAGGAGATGTTCCAGCAGCGGCGACGCCTCGCCGAGCCGAACCCGGAGCCGCCGTACGCCCGGTACCAGGAGGACGTCCGCCTGACGTCGGCTCCGCGCTTTCGCGCCCTGTATCACCAGTGGCTCGCCGATCCCGAGCGGACGCTCTGGTTCGCGGATTCCAACGTCCTTTCCGACGCCCTGGAACGCGGATTGGGCCGCGTCGAGTGCGTCGAGCTCTCGCGCCAGTACCTGCATCTCTCCCCCCTGGTCGACGTCGCCTGAGCACTCTGGGGGCGACTGGCAATAATATTCAAAGACGTTATATTATTGCCATCAGAGGCAACCGCCATGCAGAAGCGCCAGTGGGACACCGTCCTCTACGAGATCGCCGAGAATCAGGCCGGCTACTTCACCGCGGCCCAGGCCCGCACGGCCGGTCTGCACCAGGTGCGCCTCGTCCAGCTCGCCCGGCAGGGGGCCATCGAGCGCGTCTCGCGCGGGGTCTACCGCTTCACGCGGTTTCCCATCTCACAGCTCGGCCACTACATGGAAGCTGTCCTCTGGCCACAGGTCCGGCGATCCGACGTCGTCGGCGCGATCTCCCATGAATCGGCGCTGGCGATTCACGAACTGTCCGACGTCAATCCGGTGCGGATCCACGTGACGCTGCCAAGCTCCGTGCGCATCCGCCGCGAGGTTCCGAAGCGACTGGTGATCCACTATGCGGACCTGGCCGCGGAAGACGTCGAGACCGTGGAAGGCGTCCCGGTGACCACGCCAGCCAGGTCAATCCGCGATGCGCACGCCAGCCACCTCGGAGCCGAACTGGTCGGCCAGGCGATTGCCGACGGTCGACGGACGGGTACGCTGTCCACAGGCGTCGCAGACCGCCTGCAGCGTGAGCTCCTCGGGACGAGGCCGCGCCCGCGGTCGAGCACGCGCCGGCGGCTGGAGGCCCGGTGACCGCAGCACGCAAACGCCCGACCGGACCGCCGCCGTCAGCCGGCGTCCTGGCGCGGTACGCCCAAGCCTACGCGCGCGAGCTCGGCGTGGCCGAAAGTCGGGTGCGCTCGTGGGTCGCCTACATGATCATGGCCGGCATTCTCGACCGTGCCACGGCCGGCGACACACCGCTGTTCATCGTCAAGGGAGGCGTGGCGCTTGAACTCCGTCTGCGCGACCGTGCCCGCGCGACGAAGGACATCGACATCGTCCTTCGCGACCCGTCCGCGGACCTCGCCGACAGCCTCGAAGAGGCGCTGACGGGCGAGGCGTATCAGGGGTTCTCGTTCCGCCGAAAGGGCCAGCCGCTCCTGCTGGACAATGGCGCCGTCAACATCGGATTCGGCGTCACGTACCGCGGCCAGCCGTGGACCAGCATCAGCGTGGACGTCGCACGCGCCGAGCCCGGCGAAGTCGATGTCGAGTGGGTCGACGCCATCGCCCTGACCGACGTCTTCGGCGTCACGGGACCGGCGCAGCTCCCGTGCCTACCGCTGCGCTTCCACGTCGCCCAGAAGCTCCACGGAATGACGCTGCCCCCGCGCCCGGGGAAGCAGAACGAACGGTTCAGAGACCTCGTGGATCTGCTGCTCATGGAGGCGATGATCACGCACGACTACGCGGCGCTCCGTGCGGCTTGCGAGCTCGTTTTCCGCAGCCGCAACACGCACGCATGGCCACCCGACCTGAGTGCGACGCCACCGCACTGGGCCCAGCCCTTCGCACGACTCGCCGAAGAACTGGAACTGGCCAACACGGACATCGAACAGGCTCTGGTGCGCGTCCGCAACTTCGTCGCCCACATCGTCAAGTCGCGGTGATAGCCAGCCGCCCTCTATTCAAGCAAGCCCCTCTCTCCCCCTGGCCAGCACACATCTTGCTCCGCAGACACGCGCGCAACGGCCGAGGACAACCCCCGGGGACCACCTCGATTTCGCAGGTCGTCCCCTTCGCGCGGTTCTGCCTATGCCTGCGGAACTGACCACCGCGATGACCGCTGCCGGACGTTCGGCCGGGATAACCGCCTGTGCGCGAGCCGCTTCGCCGCGATGAACCTCCGACGATGCGCCTGGGCGGCGCTCTATGCCGCCCCCCTGCTGGTGCCCGAAGAGAGCCAATACAGGAAACCATGGCGTGAGCGACCCCGCCTGCCGCCCGGCATTTCGTCCCACGCGAGTCCGGAGGGGTCGCTCACGCCATGCTGCCAGTGCCGGTGTCGATGCCGCTGTGGGCGTCGATCGTGACCGGGCGCGCCGCTGCTTGCTACCGCAGATGTCGCACCGGGTACTGGTAAGGTTCCCCGCACGGTTCGTGGCTCGATCGTGCGGGAAGCACGTGCCCGGTCGTTGGCCCGGAGATTCGGCGACGCCCGGGCCGCCGGCCATCGCGCGTTCGAGTTTCGATCTGTGCTCGGCGCCGTCAAGGCGCGTCACTTCGCTCCGCCCGCCTGAATCGTGAGCGGCTCCGGCCTTGACCGCGCCTGCGCGCAGATTGTGTCTTGGCAGTTGCGTGATGGCCGGCGATGAACGACTGCCTGCGGTAAGCAGGAGCCACCCCAAGACCGTCAGGCCAGACAGGAAAGTCGAGTCGCGTCACGCGGTGATCTGCAGGTCCCACATTCGGTCGCCACGAAGCACATGCACGGCATAACGAAACGCCGCTGAAAGATCCTCGGGCGTGAGTTGTGGATACTGCGCGAGGATCTGCTCAGCCGAGGCCCCGCTGGCGCTCAGTTCCAGCAGGAACTCGACGCTCAGTCGCGTGCCTCGCACACAGGGTTTCCCGTCCAAGATTCGCTGGTCGCTGACGATGAGTTGCTCGACCATCTCGCGTGCTCCTGTCGGTCGATCCTACTGCGGGAAGCAGACGCCACTGGCTGCTTCGTCAGAACCGTCCAACCTCACGTCGAAAGTCTTCATCATCGACGCTGAACACGTCCACGCGCCGACGCGCGAGTTCCGCAAGGAAATGGCCACGCGTCAGGCCGGCCGCCTCCGCAGCCGGCTCCATCGACAGCGCACCTTGCTGGTACCAGTGGATCGCCGCGGCCAGGCGGATCTCCGCGGCCATCTCGTGCGGCGCCTTCTTCAGCGCAGCGAGCACGCTATCGGGGACCGTCAGTTGGATCTGAACCATGCCTCGTCTCGGTTTCACAATCGCTCACGGACCGGGCAGGCGAGCACGCCCTCGTTCCCGTTCGGCGGCGTACACCAGGCACGCTCGAATGTCGTCACGAACCAGTTGTGGGAAGTCCTGCAGGATCTCGTCCGCGCTCATACCGGCAGCCAGATAGCCGAGCACGTCACCGACGGCGATTCGAGTTCCGCGGACACACGGCTTGCCGAAGCGCACGCTCGGATCGACGGTGAGCCGGCCGAGGCCATCCATGAGCGGAAGTCTAGACCTCAACGGCTCGACCGCGTCAATCTTCCCCCTTGATCTCGCTCCTCAGCAGGCGTAGCCTGTCCTCATCGTCCGTGCCCTACTGCACACCTCCCGCGCGAGTGACACTCGGCGCGGGTTGCTGACGGACGGCAGCCTCAGGGCTCCCGCCAGCAGCACACTCCTTCACTAGCACGGTTGCGACTCCGACCCGCGCACTCGCGTGCGTGCCGCGGAGATCCGCTATCGCCTGCGACCTGCTCCATCGGTGCGTCGCGGCGGTACCGAAAGCCCGGTCGTTTGCTGGCGATTCGAGCAGGCAGCACGCCAGCGCACCGCATGGCTTCGACACGCGTGGCTTCCAGCCGCGCACACTGCGCAGGCGCGTCGCCTTCGCAGACGATGTTCGGCACAACCGCCAGCATCTCGCGCAACTGCCAACGACGCGACGGTCTCAGGCCCTTCGCGTTCGAGCGCGCCATCCGTGGACGTTCGGAAAACAGTTGTCCGCCCGCTGCAGCCCCTGGGCGACGCGGGCAGTGAGGTGCACCATGAGGACATGGTTGACCGTCGGCGAAGGCGCCGACTACGCGAACGTGAGTCGGGACACGATCTACACCGCGTGCGAGCGACATGAACTGCGGCACGTGCGAATCAGCGGACGACGGACGATTCGGTTGCGCGCGGTCTGGGTCGACGAGTGGATGGAACAGCACGCGCGAAACCCGAGAGGCGCGCGGATTGCGACGAGCGCGCAGAACGGAGCGGCGTCATGAACGTCCAGACGATTCGTCACGCAACACGCGCGTTGACCGAGCGCGAGGTCTCCGATCTGCTCGGCTTGTCGGTCGCCACGCTTCGGGCATGGCGTCACCGCGGTCAGGGACCTCGGTTCCTGCGCCTCGGACGCGCCGTCCGCTACCTGCCGTCGGACCTGGAGGAGTTCGTCCGCGCCAGCGCCGTTGACGCCAGCGCGGAACCGTCGGCTGATCGGCAGACCGGCATCGAGGAGTTGCGACCATGAGCCTCTGGAAGCGGGGGCGCCAGTACTGGGCGGACTTCACGGTGGATGGCCGCCGCTACCGCAAGCGCCTCGACACGACGAACCTGCAGGATGCGAAGCGGAAAGAGCGTCAGCTCATCGAAGATGCCGGGCACGGCGCCGTGGCAACGCACGAACAGGGACCCAAGCGCCTGTTCGAAGCCGCCGACGCCTACATCGACGGGAAGCGCCTGCACTGCTCGCCACGGACCGTCGAGTTCGAGGAGGAGCGGCTCATCACGCTGAAGCGCTACTTCGGCGACGTGCCGCTCACCGCGATCACGGCGAAAGCGATTGCGGAGTACCAGCGCAAGCGCCATGAAGTCGGCAAGGCCAACCGGACGATCAACATGGACGTCGGCGTGCTGTCGCGCGTGCTCAAGTCGTGCGGCAGGTGGCGAGCGCTGGCGGACCATGTGCGCAACCTGCCCGAACGCCAGCGACCGGTCGGGCGGGCGCTGACGCCAGAGGAGCGCAAGCGGCTCTTCGAGGCGGCGGCGTCCAATCCCGAGTGGGAGCACGTCTACTGCGCGGCGGTCGCTGCTGCCAACACGTCGATGCGGCCGGTGGAGGTCAAGCACCTCCGCCGGCGCGACGTCGACCTGGCGAAGAAGCTGCTGTACGTCCGCCGCAGCAAGAACGAGACGAGCCATCGCGTCATCCCACTGAACGCGTCGGCGCTCGAAGCCATCACCCGGATGGTCGAACGGGCCGACCTGCTCGGCCACACCGAACCCAACCACTACCTCTGGCCCGCCTGCCAGTGGGGCCGCTACGACCCGACGCAGCCGATGCTGAAGTGGGACACGGCCTGGCGGGCGCTCCGCGATGCTGCCGGCCTGCCCAGGTTCCGGTTCCACGACCTCCGGCACACGGTCATCACGGAGCTCGCGGAGCTGGGCGTGGCCGACCATGTCCTGGAGTCGATCAGCGGGCACCTGTCGCGCCGGATGCTGGAGCACTACTCGCACATCCGCATCGACGCGAAGCGGCAGGCGCTCGACGCGCTGGACGAATCGCGCCGAGACGTCCACAATGACGGCGGCAGTGGAGACGCGGCAGCGACGACCGGCGACGCCCAGCAACCACCCGAGAGGAGCGGAGATGTTCCGCTCCTGGTGGCGCTTTCGGAGAGCCTCACGTCACAGTCACGTCACAGTTTGCATTTGGCGGGATCTCCGCCCTCCGCTAAACTGTTGATTCCAGTCGATCGGAGAGAGGGCCGAGTGGCTGAAGGCGCACGCTTGGAAAGCGTGTGTAGGGGAAACCCTACCGTGGGTTCGAATCCCACTCTCTCCGCCAACCCTTACTCCGACAACCTCCGACAACACCCGAACATTCCCGGTTTTCATGGCGCTTTTGTGGTTCCCTTTGTACGATAACGTGCGACGGGAAGCGGGGGCATCCTAAGGAATCAGGGGCACGTTCGGGGGCACGCGTGACGCGGTGCCCCGCGTGGCCGGTTCGCATGCCCCCATCGGAGGGAATCGCGAATGCCACTCACAGACGCGAAGGTGCGGAACGCCAAGCCGAAGGCCAAGCCGTACAAGCTCAGCGACGGGCACGGGCTCTATCTCGAAGTGATGCCGACGGGCTCCCGGTTGTGGCGAGCCAAGTACCGCATCCACGGCAAGGAACGGCGCATCTCGTTCGGGGCGTACTTGCCCGACGGCAAGGGCGTGAGCCTGGCCGAAGCTCGCGAGAAGTGCACCGCCGCGCGGGCGCTGAAGCGGGACGGCGTCGACCCCGTGCAGGCGCGCCGGCAGGAGCGCACCGACGCAGCAACGGAAGCCCGCGACACGTTGCGCCGGCTCGCGGCCGAGTGGCTGGCGAACGAGGCCCGCCAGAAGGGCTGGACGGCCGACTATCAGCACGACGTCGAGCGGAGTCTCGAACTCTACGTCTACCCGAAGCTCGGCGATCAGCCTGTCCGGAGCATCACGCCGCGCGAGTTGATCGACACGCTGAACGCGGTGCTCGACACGAAGGACGCGAAGGGCAAGAAGCCCGGCGCGCGTCTCGAAACCGTACGCCGTCTGCGCCAGCGGCTCGACGGCATCTTCACGTATGCCCTGCTCTGCGAACGGCTCGACACGAACCCGGCACACGGCCTGCGGCGCGCGTTCACGGCACCGAAGGCCACGCCCATGCCGGCGCTGCTCGAATCGGAGTTGCCCGGCCTGCTCGCGAAGGTGGCCGAGCGGGGGCAAGGCTCACTCATCGAAGGGGGCGTGTGGCTGCTCTGCCTGACGGCCGTTCGCACTGGTGAACTGCGGGCCGCGCAGTGGTCGGAGATTGACTGGGAACAGCGACTCTGGCGCATCCCGGCCGAGCGCATGAAGAAACGCCGCGAACACCTCGTGCCGCTCAGCACGCAAGCACTCGACATCCTCGCACGGCTGCGCGAGCGCACCGGGCACACGGCGTACCTGTTTCCCCATCGGAGCGACGACACGCGCCACCTGTCGGAGAACTCGATTCTCTATGCCATCTGGCGCGCCGGCTTCAAAGGTCGGGCGAGCGGGCACGGGTTCCGTTCGACGTTCAGCACGGCCGCGAACGAGCACGGGAAGCCTGCCGACGTCGTCGAGGCCATCTTGGCGCACGTCAGCACGAACAAGACGCGAGCGGCGTACAACCGCGCGTTGTATCTCGAACAGCGCCGGCAGGTCTTGCAGTGGTGGGCCGACCGCATCGACGCGATGACCACGCAGCAGAGCGCGAAGGTGCTGACGTTCCCTGAACCGGAGCGGGCATCGGCGTGAGTGAACGCCTGTCCTTCGACGACGTCGGGCACCTGTGGCTCGTCGCTCCGATCGACGAACGGCGCGCGGCGTTCGTGCGGCTCGTCGAGTTCGCGGCCGGTATGCGTGACACGCGGCCGACGTGGGATGACCTGCTCGACATTGGCACCGTCGGCCAGCAGTGGCGCGACGAAGTCGGCGAGGACGATGCACGCGGGCAGACGTTGCGGCGGGCCGTCCTGGCGGCGTGCGGGCGCAGCACGGGCAAGCGAGGGCCGCGCGCGTTGCTCGGCGCCGATGCTCGCGCGGCGTACCGCGACGTCATCACCCGGCAGACGCTCGCGTGGTTGCTGGTCGACGTCGCGAACTTCCGCGCGGCGTGCGACGTGCTCGCCGAGTTGCACGCCGTCGCGCGTGACTCACGGGCCAACCTGCCCGACGGCGCGTGGCGTGCGGCCGTGGCTGACATCGAGCCTGAGGTCACAAGCAAGCGTCTCCAGAACGCGTACAGCGGCCTCACAATGGACACGGCCGCGCCGTGGCCGTCACGCTTCCTCACCGACTGTCTCGCTGCCGACAGCGAACTGAACGAGGCCCTGAGCGTGCTCGGGCTCGTCGTCGATGCCTGGTTGCCCCGGTTCCGCGCGTTCACGCCGACGGCGCCGAACGAGGCGCTGACACCGGCTCGTGCGCGCGAAGGCGGATTGCCGTTGGACGCGTCGACGTGGCTCGGCCGTCGCGTCATGGAGATCGACGTTCGGCGCCGATAGTGGACGCCGTAGCAGCCACACTCAGACACGCGTTCGCTCAGAATCTCGCGTCATTCCGAGCACTTCACACCATGACGGCACGGGCACAAGTGCCACGATGCCCCCGAAGATGCCCCATAGAGCCACGGGCACCGGCCAAGCCGCGACATGCGCGCGGTGAGCCGGCAACCGTGGTGCGGGCGAGCGGCGGCCGTTACATCGGGGAGGAGCGTCAACAGCAACCCGGCCAACGGCGCGCACGCTCGCCAACCTCGATCAGTGGATCGTGCCGAGCAACCGGGTCAGATCGTCCTGAATCGCGCGGATGGCCTGCGGGTCACGCACGTTCTGCGCGACAGACACCCGCAGGGCCTCGAACAGGGCTCCGGCCTGCTCCAACGTGATGTGCGTTTGCAGCCAGATTTCACGCCGGCTCTCGGCCTCACAGAGCTTGCGACGACGCTGCATGACCTCGTGCAGTTCATCCCATGCGACCTTGGACGCGGTGCCCTGTTCGATGAGGGCATCCATTGCGGCGGCACGCGCGGCCTGGTCGGTGGGCGTTGCGGCCTTGAACGCCTCCCACGCGGCGCGGACACGGGGCCACACGGCTGAAGCGGGTGTGTCCGGCATCCCGGCGAGGATGTCGCCTGCGTGAACGTCGCAAAGGCCGATTTCGGTGCGGAGCGCCAGCAGTTCGCGATCGGCGAGCGCCTGGCTCAACTTCCCGGCCATCTGTGGCGGCAACACCGACGAATGGCGGCCGTCCTTCCATGCGGGTGACTCCGGGCCTCGAAGGCTCGCGCCACCGTGATTGCGGCAGCGCGTCCGGCCGGCGACGGGTGCCCGCCGACACGGCGTTCCAGCGCGCGTCTTGGCACCACAGCGGCGTGCATGGGGTCGCTCGCCCTGCATGGGGTCAGTCGTGAGCGCGCGGGCCTCCTGTGACTGGCGCTCGACGAGCTTCGGCGTGTGGGCATCGGCAAGGCGATCGTGCTCAGCCTGGCGTCGTCGTACTGCGTCTCGCTTGGACATCGGTTCTACCCCTTGTACTGTACCGGGTACACGCTGAGCGCCGGTGCCGTGGGCACGGTGCCGACCTTCGCGACCGCCTCGGCGGCGGCGATGACCTGGCGGAGGAAGCTCAGGGCGGCGTTCGTCGGACTCTCATACCCGGCAACCCTTTCGCGCACGCGCCGCGCGATGTCGTCGACGAAAGACGGGCTCGTCACGTCGATCGGCAACCCACTCAACGAGGGCCGACTCAGCCACGCGTCGAACGTGTCCCGGTCCATGCCACTGTCGGCAGCGGCGATCACCCGAAGTTGGGCCTCACCCGGCTTCATCCGGCCGAGCGCCTTGCGGATCTCCCCGCGCCGAAGCTCCAGCACCAGCGCGGCGGCCACGTCCTGTGGCTGCTGTGGCTGCATGGCGGCGTGCGCCGCGCTCTCGACGTCGAGATCCAATTCCTGCTCGACCTTGCCGGCCGCGCGGAGAGCCACTTGCAGCGGGCGGCGATGGTTCTCCGTCCAGCGCGTGATGACATGCTCCGAGCGGTAGACCAGCGCGTCGTGCCACGCGCCTTGCGTACCCGCGTGGATGCCAGCGCGAAGGGACGCGATGTGCGGCGCAATGCGCGCGGTCACAGCGCCCGCCGCGTCGAGCCGTTTCTCGATCAAGTGCGCGACAGTGAGGGCGTGATTTGCGCTTCGGTACAAGTCCCGCGCGAACTCGGTTTCAACGGGCGGTCGATCGACCGTTTCGGGCGTGTCGAAGTTGGGCATGATGCTTCCTTTCAGAGAAGAAGTAAGAGGGTTTACCCGCGCGAACGCGCGGCGTGACGGGCCTCGACGGCAATGGTTTCGCCGAGCACCTGGGCAAGGTAGTTGGCGGCGAGGTCCGGCGCATTCAGCCGTCGATGGAGTAGATCGATCGCCTCGTCCGCGAGTGTCGGACGCGCTCGATCGCCCGCTTCGAGCGCGGCGACCACGCAAGCGACGGGGCCGGCGAGATCGGCATCGGTGAGGGTCTTCTGATGTGGCGCGACGATCGCGGAAATCCGCGCGAGCGCCACGCGCGTCGGTTCGTTCACCTGTACGTCGTTCATCGTTCGTGCCTTTCGAGGTCAGAGCGAACGAGCGACGTGCTCGGTTTCGGCGAGGACGCGACTCCCGATGTCGAGCGCGAGCGGATCGCTCGTGTTTCGCAGAGCGGTGCGGAGCGTGGCGGCGGCGATCGCGAGGTGCCCGCGATGCCCGCTGGCGAGGGCCTCGGACAGTTCGCGGATCGGGGAGACAAGACCGGCAGCGGCGAGGGCGCTCGTGTGCGGCGTGGTCCACGAGTCGATCAGCCGGACGGCGAGTTTCTGGTGTTCGTTCGTCATGGTGTTCTTGCCTTTCAGAGGCGCGTCGTCGCGCCGGTTGTGTAGCTTTCCGGTTACGATTCTCAGAACGGGACGTCGTCATCGGGGATCGGCGTGTTGTCCTCGATGTCGTCGTCGCCGGGCTCGCGCGCGCGAACCGGAGGACGGCGGTCGGCGAGTGACGCCACACGAGGCACCTCTGACGCACGGTCGATCGTGATCACCCGCTGCTTGCGCCGGGTCGGCGTCCCGTCGTCGTCCGTGATCTGCACGAGGGTCACGCGAACGACGCGCCCGGCGGCGTGCCGCGCGTCAGGGATCGCCGTCGAGACGGCATGAAGCCGCTGGCCGTCGAGAATCACGCCGCGTCGACCGAGGCCCTCGAACTCGGCCCACAGCACCGGACGCTCACGACGAACCCATCGCGCCGAACCAGACGCGAAGTCCCGCATGCTCACCCGCTGCTCGGTGATGGCCGTCACGCGGCCTACGAGCCCGCCTGCGGGCACATCGGCGTTCTGGAGGTATCGCGGGCCGCCCGACTGCCGTTCGGCCTTGAGACGGGCTTCCCACGTGCCCCACGACGTCAGCGGCGCGCCTGGTGTCCGATCGTCGTCGTCACGCGGACGCGGTTCGTCGTCTTCCAACTTCGGTTTCGTCGTCATGTCCTACGTCCTACCTGTCACGGTCACTGCCCTACTGCCCTCGGTCCTCATGTCCTACGTCCTACCCGCCTCGACTAATGGCCTCGTGTCACGCCTACTGCCTCGACCCGTGCCCTCCTGCCTCGTTCCTCGGTCCTTGTCCTTGAACAAGATCTAAGGACGTTGGTGGAGGACGGTGGACATAGGTCGTGGACATAGGACATAGGACATGCCCCTACGCGGCCTCCGGAGGGTTGGCTTCGGCACGCGCTCCGCTCGTCGGCCGAGACTCGATCCACGCGCGAACGTCCTGGGCGCGCCATGCACGCGCGCGGGAGCCGATCGCCACAGGACGTGGGAACTCGCCGTCGCGAATGCGCTGATAGAGGGTCGACGGAGAGACGCCGATAAGGTCGAGAACGGCCGGCAGTCGGAGCAACGCCGGCATGGGACGGGGTGCGGTAGCGGGCTGAGACATACGAGCATCGTCGGGCAACGACGCGGCGTGTCTGTCCCGACGTTTCGCGCGGAACTACGGGATGCGGGGCACGGTGCCTGGCGCTACTCGCGCGCGAGCCCGTCGGCGGGCGTTCCGGGCCAACGTCGAGCACCTGGGGGCATAGACGGGGGCACGCGCTCAGGTGACTGGACGCCAAACAGCACGAATCAGGCGTGATTCAGGCGACTTTTCAGCGGGTATGGTGGGCACTCTCTCCGCCACTTCTCCCAGGGTCGCGAATTCGCCCACATTTCGAGGCTTCCCCGAGTTCGAAAGCCCGAGCCGCCAGTCCGGATGACCTGAACGGCGGCGCGAAACACGACAGTAGCCGTTTTTTACAGCACTTACCTCCAATGTGCTGAGTTCGAATCCCAGACACGTGTCGGGTGTTCGGCTCCGTGTCGCCTTGGGGCCCGCGACAGCTTGCGTGCTTTGCCATTCAGGAACTGCCCTCGCGGCCGGCTGGCCTACTCACGAGTCGCGGTATCCCGCTGAGCATGCCACTGTCACACTGAAAGGCACGGCATGCGGATCTCCCTGCGAACGTCCGCACAGCGATCAGCCACGTTTGTGTCCTTTCGTGACTACAATGGGTCATGAACGGCGTCCGGATTGCTGAATTGAAGGCACGCCTGAGCGAACATCTCCGGTCGGTGCGGGATGGCGGAACCGTCACCGTACTCGACCGGGATACACCAGTGGCGCAGATTGTTCCCATCGCCGCACCGTCGCTCGAAGTGCGAAGGGCGAAACGATCGCTGCGCGATCTGAAGCTCCCACCCAAGCTCGCCAGAACCACCGACAGCGTCGCGCTTCTGCTGGACGATCGGGGTCGCCGGTGATCGCGTACGTCGACACGTCGGCGCTCTTGCGCACGGTCCTGCGAGAACCCGGCGCTCTCGACGACCTGCGCACCTACGATCGACTCGTGTCGAGCGAACTGATTGCCGTCGAGAGCGCGAGAACGATCGATCGGCTTCGCAACCAGGGCACACTGACGTTGGACCAGGCTGCCGAGCGACTCGGGCTGGTGAACGAGTGGCTCGAAGCGGTCGATCTCGTGCTGCTGCGTCCCCCGGTGATGAGTCGTGCGAGCGAGCCCATGCCGATGCCGCTGGGCACGCTGGACGCCATCCACCTCGCCACCGCCCTGGTCTGGAGGGACCGCATCGGTCCGTTGCCGCAGGTGCTGACGCACGACGCGGCCCTCGGCGCTGCTGCCCGAGGCTTCGGGTTCGACGTACGCGGCACCTGAAGACCTCCGGGCGCGCGAAACGGGCTCCCGAAGGTGGCGAGTTCGTGGACGGCGGTGGCGGTGACCACTCCCGCATTCGACGCACGCGCGGCCGTCCGGATGCCCGGTTCCCACTCGAAACCATCGGACTCGGCCAGCATCTCCCGCGCCGCACGCGTCCTCCTTGTCGAAGACATCGCAGAGTCGCAACGGGAAGCGGGCGCCACGCCCGTGTTGGCCTCTCCGGAGGCCCCACGCGCTGCTCGCGCGCCGGCACCGTGGCGTCGCCCTGGACGGGGTCTGCCCGGTTGCCGGACTCGCCCTGCACCTTACGCGATGCGTACGTCGGCGGAGGTGCGGGCAAGGTGGGAGGCGAGGCGCGCATGCGTCATCGGCTTGCCGAGCCAGTACCCCTGCGCGTCGGTGCAGCCCAGGCTGCGGAGCAGTTCGAACTGCGCCAGGGTCTCGACGCCCTCGGCCGTCACGTCCATGCGCAGCGCACCGGCCACCTGCACGATCGCGCGGATCACCTCCGTCGCGTCCTGTTCGCCATTGAGCGTGCGCACGAACGCGCCATCGATCTTGAGCGCGTCGAGCGGATAAGTGCGCAGGTAGGCGAGCGACGAATAGCCGGTGCCGAAGTCGTCCAGCGCCACGCGCACGCCGAGCTCCCGCAATGTGCGCAGGGATTCGCCGACCGACACGCTGTCGCCGGTGAGCGACGACTCGGTGATCTCCAGTTCCAGACGCCGCGGTTCCAGGCGCGTCTGCTCCAGGACCTTCTTCACGTCCAGGACGAGCGATCGCGACGCGAACTGCAGCGGCGAGAGGTTCACCGCCACGCGCATGTGCGACGGCCATGTCAGCGCCACCTCGCACGCCTGGCGCAGCGCCCACTGGCCAATCGCGACGATGAGCCCCGTTTCCTCCGCGAGCGGCACGAACTCGGCCGGCGCAATGAGGCCGCGCGTCGGATGACGCCAGCGCAGCAGCGCCTCGGCCCCCACCACCTGCCCGCTACCGAGCGACACGAGCGGCTGATAGTGCAGTTCGAGCCTGTCGTTTGCGAGCGAGGCGTGCAGGTCGGTCATCAGGCTGAGCCGCCGCCGCGCGGCGCTCTCCATCGACGACTCGAAGAACATGTACGTGTTGCGGCCGCGCGCCTTCGCGGCATAGAGCGCCATGTCGGCCAGCCGCGTGAGGCCTTCGTACGACGCCTCCGCGTGATCGCTGCCGACGATGCCGATGCAGGTGCCGACGCGCAGCGCGAGGTCGTCGAGCGTGACGGGCTCGTCGAGCGTCGCAATCAGCCGCTGCGCCGTCGCCGCCGCCTTGCATCGGTCCGTCGTATCCCAGAGGACCACCGCGAACTCGTCTCCGCCGAGCCGCGCCAGCAGGTCCTCCTGCCGCAGCACGGCGCGGAACCGGCGCGCCACCACCTTCAGCACCTCGTCGCCCACCAGGTGGCCGTGCAGGTCGTTGACGGCCTTGAAGTCGTCGAGGTCCAGATACAGCAACGTACACGGCAGGTGCGATGAGGCGTTCATCCTCACCTGGAACTGATGGCGATTGGCGAGTTGCGTGAGCGTGTCGAAGTTGGCCAGGCGCGCGAGCGCGGCACTGTGCTCGCGGCTCCCGGTGACGTCGGAGCCGACGCCGCGCCACCCCATCGGCGCGCCATCCTCATCGAACACGCGCTTGCCGGAGATCGACCACCACTGCCGGCGGCCCTCGGCCACGATGGGCACCTGCGCGGCACGGACCGCATGCCCCGCTTCGAGCGCACGCTCCAGCGCGTCGACGGCGGCCGCACTGACGGGATCGTCGGGATCCATGCGTTCGCGAAGATGCGCGGTCAGCGCTGTGCCGTCCAACTGCTCCTGGGGCACGCCGAGCGCGGCGGAGAGACGCGGCGAGCTGTACTGCAGCCGGCCGTCGCGATCGAGTTCCCACAGCCAGTCTGGCGAGTTCTCGTGGAAGTCGTCGAGCAGCAGGTCCACCACGCGCTTCTGGCGCGCGCTGTCAGCCTCGGCCACCAGGCGTCCGCCCATCTGCTGCGCGCTGATGCTCACCGTCCCCAACACGATGCCGGCGTAGATCGGGCAGAGGAGCAGTAACACGATGCGACCGGGGTCGGTGTCGCGGATCAGCCCCACGAGGATCCCGGCGGCGAGAATCATCACGTATCGCGACGCGGCGCGCGGCACCGGCGCCAAGGCGAAGCCACCCACGCAGAGCATTCCGACGGCGACGCCGAGCACCACGACGCGCTGTATGCCCTCTCCACCGGCATAGCCGAAGACCATCGGCATCGCCCACATGAGTGCCAGCAGGCCCGCGTGCGTCGCCACGCGGTGTACCGTGCTCTCGGAGGTGCGCTTCGGCCAGAAGCCGCTCCGCAACCGGCGCCACGCGGGCAGGCCGATGGCGGCCACGACGGCCGTCGCGCTCATCCACACGACCAGCGGCCACGTCTGCGGGGTGTCACGGAAGATCCAGCCGAGGGCGGCCACGTTCGCCCAGTTGGCGAGCAGCACCCATGGCGTCAGCGAGACGACCGACTGGACCTGAAGCGACCGGAACCGGGGCGCCTCAGGGTGGGAGCGATCGTATGGCGATGCCCAGAAGGCCCGCACGGGCGGCACGTGGAACACGAGATCGGCGGCGGCGACCTCGCGGGCGGCACCGTACCGCCAGCGAGTCTGTCGCTGTTCTCGTGCGGAATCGGCATGCGTGGGGTGCGGCGTGAATGGGCCGCCGCGCCGGAGGGCTGCCCCGTCTCGCTGACGCGAGACGGGGCTGACTGCGGTCCTGCCTAGGCCGTCGGGATGGTCAGTACCTGACCGACCTTGATTTTGTCCGGATCGGTGAGCTGGTCCTTGTTGGCTTCGAAGATCTTCATGTAGGCGTTGGCGTCGCCGAGGTGCGCCTTGGCGATCTTGCTCAGTGTGTCGCCTGCCTGCACCGTGTACGAGATCGAGGCCGGCTTCACGACGTCGATCACCGCGTGGAGGTCGTCCTTCCACGTGCCGACGGTCTTGAGCGCGTCCCAGATCCGGTTCTTGTCTTCCTCGTTGGTCACCGTACCGTGGAACACGAGTTTGCCGTCGCGCTCCTCGGCCGATCCCTGCATCCCCACCGTCTTGGCCACGTGAATCGCGGCGGCATATCTCTCGCGCAAGCTCATTGCAGCACTCCTGCGGATCCGCAGATCCGGCTGACGCCATCACGCGCGCGCCGGTCCGTCCGGCGGCACGCATGGCTCCGGCCGGTGACCATGCGCCCCGGCCCAGGACTTCGATGCAAACACAGCGGACACGGGCAGGTCAATGTCCGCCCATCGTCCGGGCGCATGCCGCGGCGGCTCAGGCAGCGGGCGCGGGCTTCAGCACGAGGCACCCCAGCGGAGGCAGGATCACGCGCAGCGACTGCGCGTGGCCGTGCGCCGGCTCGTCGGTCGTGGTCACGTGCCCCCCGTTGCCGAGGTTACTGCCGCCATAGGCGGCCGCATCACTGTTGAGGATCTCGTCGTAGCGGCCCGGCACCGGCACGCCCACGACATACGCGTAGCGCGGTACGGGCGTGAAGTTCATCAGGACGACGAGCAGGTCGGCGGGGTCGGCCGCGCGCCGGATGTAGGACACGACGCTGTTCTCGTTGTCATTGCAATCGATCCACTGGAAGCCCGACGGATCGTAGTCGCGTTGATACAGCGCCGGCTGTGCCCTGTAGAGATGGACGAGATCGCTGACAAACTGCAGGATGCCGTCGTGCGGCGGCGACGCGAGGAGGAACCACGGCAGCGACTCGGCGTGGTTCCACTCGCGCCATTGCCCGAACTCGCATCCCTGGAACAGCAGCTTCTTGCCCGGGTGCGTGAACATGTAGCCGTACAGCGCGCGGAGGTTCGCGGCCTTCTGCCACGCGTCGCCAGGCATCTTGTCGATGAGCGACCGCTTCCCGTGCACCACCTCGTCGTGCGAGAACGGCAGGATGAAGTTCTCGTTGTACGCATACAGCATCGAGAACGTCAGGTGCGTGTGCTCCCAGCGGCGATAGACGGCGTCCTTGGACATGTAGGTCAGGATGTCGTGCATCCAGCCCATGTTCCATTTGTAGGTGAACCCCAGGCCGCCGAGATGGACGGGACGGCTCACGCCCGGCCACGCCGTGGACTCCTCGGCGATGGTGACCACGCCGGGATGCTTCTCGTGCACGATCGCGTTGAGGTGCTGCATGAACGAGACCGCGTCGAGGTTCTCGCGCCCGCCGTACTGATTGGGCACCCACTCGCCTTCCTCACGCGAGTAGTCGAGATACAGCATCGACGCCACCGCGTCCACGCGCAGGCCGTCGAGGTGGAAGTCCTCGATCCACGCGAGCGCGCTCGCCGTGAGGAAGTTGCGCACCTCGTTGCGGCCGTAGTTGAAGATCAGCGTGCCCCAGTCGCGATGCTCGCCCTGCCGCGGATCCTCGTGCTCGTAGAGCGACGTGCCGTCGAAGCGCGCGAGGCCGTGGGCGTCCTTCGGAAAGTGTCCTGGGACCCAGTCGAGGATCACGCCGATGCCGGCGCCATGCAGCGCATCGACGAACGCGCGGAAGTCGTCGGGCGATCCGAACCGGCTCGTCGGCGCGAAGAACCCGGTGACCTGATAGCCCCACGACCCGTCGTAGGGGAACTCCAGCACGGGCAGCAACTCGACGTGCGTGAAGCCGAGGCGTTGCACGTGCGCGATGAGGCGTTCGGCGAGCTGTTGATACGTCAGGAACTCGCCACGTTCGCCGCGCGCCCACGATCCGAGGTGGACCTCGTAGATCGCCATCGGCTGATCGAGTCCCTCACGCCGTGCCGCGCGCGCCTCGAGCCACGCATCGTCGGCCCACGCGTAGCGGCTCTCCTCGCAGACGACAGACGCGGTATCGGGCGGCACCTCGCAGGCGGCCGCGCACGGATCGGCCTTGAGGAACGGCGGGCCGCCTGCATTCGAGGCGATCTCGAACTTGTACCGCGCGCCGGCGCCCACGCCCGGCACGAACAGCTCCCACACGCCCTGCGGCAAGCGCTGGCGCATCGGATGCACGCGTCCGTCCCAGGCGTTCCAGTCGCCCACCACGCTGACGCGCCGCGCGTTCGGGGCCCACACCGCGAAGCGCGTGCCCGCCACGCCATCGACGGTCGTGGGATGTGCGCCGAGGGCGCGGTGCAGGTCCTGATGACGCCCTTCGCCGATCAGGTACAGGTCGAGATCGCCGAGCAGCAGGCCGAACCGGTAGGGATCGTCGATCGTCGAGACAACACCGCTGTCGCGCCACGTCACTTCGAAGCGATAGGGCACGATCGTCGTCTCGCCGTCGATCGTCACCTCGAAGATGCCGTCCGGGTGCCGCACGGCCATCGGATGCGTCGCCGCGGGCGTGCCACCGATGACGAGGCGCACCGCCGACGCGCGCGGCAGGAACGTGCGGACGACGAGCGAGCCCTGCTCGACGTGCGGCCCGAGCACGGCGAACGGATCGCCGTGCGTGGCGTTGAGGACGGATCGCATGGCAGGATCGAGCAGGCTCACGAGAGAGGCTCCGGAGTGACGGCAGGCCGGCGGGTCGACGCCCACCAGGGATCGCGCTCGGCCTCCTCGGGATGGTCGCCAGGGCCGCCCACGGACGTGAGCTCCTGCGCGTCGTACACGGGACACCAGCCCGCGGCAGCCGTCAGGGCGAGCCCGATCGCCGCGAGGCGCAGCGGTACCCGGATCGGCCACGGCGCGCCATGCGTTGCCGCGAGCGCGATGCCGGCACCAGCCAGGCGCAGCGCGCGTTCGAGATCGCCCACGTTCTGTCCATGTTCGAACGCGTAGACGGTGGACGGGGCCAGCCGCCCGTCGTCTTCGAGCGCCGCCACGAGGTCTGCGTTGGACGGCTCCACCAGCACGCGCGCACCGATGCGCACGACAGGGGTGCGCATGGCACCGCCGGTCAGGCTGGTGACGTCGGCCTGGGCATCGGCATCCTGATCCACGTCACGCATGCGAAACGGAACGCGCAGCCGGCGCAGGCACCGCGCCGTGCGCGCGGTATCCACGCACCAGGCGGCTCCCAGGACATCCACGAGCGATGAGACATCGGTCATGACCGGGCCACGCTATCGGACTGGGCAACCGGCGTCAATCGCGGCGCGGCAGCGTCACCGCCCTGCCCGTCTTCGCGCTCTCGCGTGCCGCGTCGAGGATCTCGGAGACGATCACGTTGTTGGCGAGCGAAGTGGGCCCTGCCGGTACGAGCCGGCCGCGCACCACGGCGGTCAGGTAGTTGAGTGCGTTCTCCTCGTCGGCCGGCCAGTCCTCGACAGGCGTATCGGCCGCGGGCTTGCCGCGCACCTTCGTGCGGAGCGCGTTGCCGCCCGTCGCCCACGCCGCGGCGCTCTCGGTGTAGACCTCGAGATCCTTGCGATGGTCCGGCCAGTTCCACGACCCCTCGATGATGACCTGCGCGTCCGGGTACTCGAGCAGGATGGTCGCCTCATCGTCCACGCGCGGGTAGACCGCGGGTTTCAGCGTCTGCGTGACGGCGGTCACGCGCAGCGGGCGCGCGTTGTCGAGCAGCCACGTGGCGATGTTGGCGCCATAGCAGCCGAAGTCGTAGAGCGCGCCGCCACCGTTGCGTACCGGGTCGGACAACCAGTCGAGGAATTCCGGCTGCACGCCGATCTCCTTCGGGCCGAAGTGGCCGTCCATCGCGACGATCTTCCGGATGCGGCCGCCCAGCTTCTCCTCGTGCATCAGCCGCCAGATCGCGCGATGGCTCCGGTACCAGGTGGTCTCGTAGTTGACCAGCACATGGATGCGTCCGCGCAAGGCCGCCTGTTCGATCGCCTGTGCGTGCGCCTTGGATACGGCGAGCGGCTTCTCGACCATCACGTGGACGCCGTGCCTGGCGGCCACGTCGATGATCGCCAGATGGTCGAACGTGTTGGTGTACACGACGAGCGCTTCGGGACGCGTCGTGGTGAGGAGACGCTCGACGTCGTCGAACATCTTCCCGGGCTCGATCCCGTATCGCTCGGCGAACGCGGCGCGCAGCGTCGCGTCGGCGTCGTACACCCCGACCAGCGCGACGTCCGTGCGCTTCACCATCGCGTTCATGTGGCCGCGCACGTGTCCGTGCACGAGTCCGGCGATGGCGACACGAAGTGGCGCGCTCGTCGTCACGGGCGACGCCGGGCCTGATGCCTGGGCGTGCACCTGCGCAGCGAACAGGGCGACGCACGCCACGCCGATCGCAACAGGCCTGCCCAGACGAGTGGCAACGAGACTCGAAGCGCGAGACATCGGCATGTGACGCGTACTCCCGGATGAAGGTGAAATCGCCGCGAGCGTACCACGCACGGCCGCCCGTCGGGCCGATCTACGATCCCCGGTATCGATGGACTCCCTGATCGCCTTCTCTCACGTCTCGGTGATCCGCGACGGCGCAACGGTACTCGACGATTTCTCGCTGGAGATCCCCGCGGGGCAGCATGTGGCGGTTGTCGGGCCGAACGGGTCCGGCAAGAGCACGGTGCTGAAGCTCTTCACGCAGGAATTGCGGCCCGTGGCCAGGCCGGACACGTCGGTGACCATCCTCGGGCAGGACCGCTGGACGCAATGGGACCTGCGCGCGGCGATCGGGATCGTCTCCAACGATCTGCTGGCGACCTGTACGCGCCGGATCACGGGGCGCGAGCTGTTGTTGTCGAGCTTCTTCGGCAGCATCGGGCTGTGGCCGCACCACGAGCCGACCGAAGCGATGCACGCGCGCGTCGACGAGGTGCTGGAGTGGCTCGGCCTGCCCTACCTCGCCAGGCGGCTGATCACGCGCATGTCGTCGGGCGAGGCGCGTCGCCTGCTCATCGGCCGCGCGCTGATCCATCGCCCTCGCGCGCTGGTGCTCGACGAGCCCATGACGAGCCTCGATCTCGGTGCGGCCCATGAAGTCCGCGCGACGATGAGCGCGCTGGCGCGGGAGGGGACAACGCTCTTCCTGGTGACGCACGACCTGTCAGACATCGTGCCCGAGATCGGCCGCGTGGTGCTGCTCAAGCGCGGACGTGTCGTCGGCGACGGCACGCCCGCCGAGTGCCTCACCACGTCGACGCTGAGTGACCTGTACGAGCGTCCCGTGGAAGTCACCTACCGCGACGGCCACTATCACGCCTGGTGACCACGGCCGGGCACCGGGCACCGGGCAACCGGACGGTCGGCAACCGGCAATGGGCAACCGGCAACCGGCAACCGGCAACCGGACAGCCTGAGCTGCTGTCACCGTTCCAGCAAGAGCGTCGCGCGTTCGATCTCGCCGGCGTAGCGGTCGAGGGTACCGGCCACGATCGGGATCTGGCGGCGAGCCTCGTCCCAGGCGCGCTGTTCGAGGGCTTCGCGGACGGCGGGCAGCGTCTTCACGCCGTAGCCGGTGTAGTACCCCGGCGCGTACACCTGGTGCCTGAACCACGGCCGACGCGGAAGACCTTCCTGACGCGTGAGCGCGCGCTCGGCCGTGAAGAGGACGGCGTTGGCGGGCGCGAGCGCACCCGCGTTGCCACCGGCGGCGGGTGCGACGGCCGCATCGAACCGGCGCGCAGCCACGCGCAGGCGCTCGACAACGTCACGCAGCGGCTTCATGTCGAAATCGGGCACCACGTCCTTCTTCGCCGGCACCACGAACGTGTCCGACGGATTGGCCGCCAGCACGAACGTCCCCTCGTCGATGCGCCTGTTGTGTTCGATGGTCTCGGTCTTCAGGGTCTCCACAAGCCTCTCGAGCTCACCGACGTACGTGCCGATCCGCTCCGCCGAACGCACGAACGCGAACGGCAACAGGTCTGCCTCCGAAAGCCGGAGCACGGCACGACCGCCCACTTTCGCGAGCGCCGCGGCATAGGCGAGATCGGGGTCCTGGAAGCGCTTGTAGTGATCCACCGAGTCGTACACCGAGTGGTACTGCCCGTACTCCCCTTCCCCGCCGAACCCGATGTTGAGCGACGCGATGCCCAGGTGCTGCAGGAACGGCGTGTAATCGGATCCTGACCCGAGCGCACCGATCTCGAACCGTCGCTCCTCGCGCGCGATGCGGCTCGCGTGAGGCGTCCCTTCGATGACGGTCCGCGCGAGCAGGCGATCGCCCACCGATCCCTTCACGCGCGGATCGGGCACGTCGCGTGCGATCTCGTTGACGAATCGTTCGAGGCTGTGCGAGCCGCCCGCGCTCAGGAACCCGCGCGCGTTGCTGTCCGAGTTGATGTACGCCACGACCTTCGCGCTGAGCGCGGCGGCGTGGTCCTCGACCCACTCCGTCGATCCGAGCAGGCCGGGCTCCTCCGCGTCCCATGCGGCGAAGACCAGCGTGCGCTTCGGCTTCCATCCACTGCGTACCAGTTCCGCGACCGCGCGCGCCTCCTCGAGCACGGCGACCATGCCGCTCGTGGGATCGCTGGCACCCGCCACCCAGCCGTCGTGATGATTGCCGCGCACGATCCACTGGTCGGGGAACTCCGCGCCGTCGAGCGTGGCAATCACGTCGTAGGCCGGCACGAGCTTCCAGTCGAATGCGAGCTTCATGTGGACGCGCGCGGGACCGGGACCGATGTGATACGTCGCCGGCAGGCCGCCGCGCCATGCGGCTGGCGCCACGGGGCCATCGATCGCCTTCAACAGCGGCAGCGCGTCGCCGTACGAGATCGGGAGCACGGGGATCTTCGTCAGCGTCTCCGCCTTGGTGAACTCTGGGCGTGTGGCCGATGGCGTCGCTGCCACGAAGGGCGTCAGCGGATCGCCCGGATACACGGGCATGTCGGCCACCGATCCGCGCTGCGCCGAGTGCTCGTTGCGCCAGCCGCCCTTCGGATACGCGTCACCCTGGAAGTATCCATCGTCCCGGGGATCGGAGTAGATGAGGCAGCCGATGGCGCCGTGCTCGGCGGCGACCTTCGGCTTGATGCCGCGCCACGATCCGCCGTAACGCGCGATGACGATCTTCCCCTTCACGTCGATGCCGCGCCGCGCGAGCTCCTCGTAGTCGGCAGGCACGCCGTAGTTGACGTACACGAGTTCGCCCGTGACGTCGCCGTCGGACGAGTACATGTTGAAGGTCGGGAGCGCCTCCGACGTCAGCTTCGAGACCGCGTCGCCCTGGACGGGCGGCTCGGAAAGCCGCGCCGTGAAGCGCGTGGGCGCAACCATCTCCACCACGCGCGTGATGGGCGTCGGGAAGAGGACGTCGTACTGCTTGATCTCGACGCGATAGCCCCACTCGCGCAGCAGTGCCGCCATGAACTCGGCGTTCGCCTTGCCATGCGGGGATCCGGCGTGATGCGGTCGCGCCGCCATCCGCTCCAGCCACGCCGTCAGGTTCGCCGTGGAGATCTGCGCGTCGAAGCGGCGTTCGAGATCGTGCTGCGCGCCGACACGCGCGCTGGCGAAGCCGTGGATGGGCGCCGACGGCTGCTCCTGGGCATGACCGGCCAGGGAGGCTGTGGCGATGAGGGCGATGAGCAGGGGCGACACGCGACGCATGCGCGCCATTCAATCACAGCCCGGGCGACGGTCGCCCTTGGATGCCTGCCCGCCGGATGGAATCCGGCGGCTACACCTCAGGGGAGGCTGTCGACCAGGGTTCGAAGGCGGGTCGAGGCGCGGACCGTGGGCCGGTCCGGCGTGCGGAGGACGATGAAGGCGGCGGCGGCGGGGTGACGTTCGATGAGGTCGAGGCCCTTGTCGACTCCGAGCACGCCGATGGCCGTGTCGAGGCCGTCGGCATCCATGCCATGCGGCGCGATGACCGTCACTGTGATGTCGTCGAGCAGGCCGGTTCGCGATCGCGGGTCGATCACGTGGGAGTATCGCCGGCCGTCGATGTCGAGGTGCTGCTCGGCGTTGCCCGACGTCGAGACCGCCATGTGACTCAGGCGAAGGACCGCCGGCACGTCAGTGCCTTCGAGGTCATCGTCGTGGATGCGCACGCGCCAGCCAGGCTGGCCCGGCGGCGGCGCGCCGCACGCGATGTCTCCGCTCACGGCGACCAGCGCGCTCGGCACGCCCGCGCGCGCGATGGCCGCGAGCGCTTCGCTCGCCGCGTAGCCCTTGCCGATGGCGCCGACGTCAAGTTGCACGCCGGCGATGTCGAACGACACGGTGCGCCGCGCCTCGTCGAGATGCATGTACGTGTACCCGCTGCGACGAGCTGCCGCGTGCAGCGCGTCGCTCTCGGGCACGCGTCCCGTCGCACGCGCGTCGCGCCAGACGCGCACGACAGCACCTTGCGTGATGTCGAACGCGCCATCGGTTTCCACCGAGAGCCGGTGCGACGCGCGCAACACGGCGAAGAGATCGGGGCCAACCGCGACGGGCCGTCCCACGGCTTCGCGGGTCACACGGTTCAGTTCACTCTCCGACTTGTAGTCCGACAGGATGGCGTCGAGTTCCCTGATGCGATCGAAGCCCGCGCGGAACGCCACGCGCGCCGCCTCGGCATCGCGCGCGTACACGGTGATCCGCACGAGCGTCCCCATGTGCGGCTCGACGCCTTCGAAACGCGTCTGCACAGGCGATGGTGAGGACACCGGCAACCGGCAACCGGCAACCGGCAACCGGACATCAGCAGCCGAACACCCGACACCCGAGTGATCGAAATGCGGCGCAGGCGCGCGGGTGGCGGCGGACGGGCCGCCCCGCCCGCCCGCAAGCGCGTCTCCCGTACAAGTGCTGTTCGCGCCGAGGACGGGTGGGGCTGTCCGCCGACAGGACCCGCGCGCAGAGGTCGTCTGGAAGACGTCGGGCATCTGGGGTGAGATGCCGGCAACGGCCGTGACCAGGGCGAGGATGCGGAGCGAGCAAGGCAGCACGGAGAATCGCCGTGGGCTCAGAGGCGGAGGACGCGCTTCGCGTTCTCGTACAGCAGCTTCCGCTCGATGGCCTTGCTGGCGGCAAGACGACGGATCGCGGCGATGGTCTGCGCGCCCTGGCACGTCGGCCCGCTGCCGACGTGGTCGCTGCAGTCGCTGCCGTACAACAGCTTGTCCTGATGCCGCGTGAGGAAATCGCGCGTGAAGGCCTCGTCGCGCGTCAGCGCATTCAGGCCGGAACCCGCCCCCAGGTCGCCGTACATGTTCGGGTAGTCGCGCAGGTACCGGTCCGTCAGTCCGCCGGGCGTCACGGGCCCCTTGGGATACAACACCGTCTGGTCGCGGTGGTTCGCGTCGATGTTGGCCCACCACGTCTGCGCGTGACCGATGAACGTCACGCGCGGGAAGCGCTCCAGCATCGTGTGGAAGCGCTCGAAACCGTGGTTGTACATCCCGAACTGCCAGTGCATCAGCACGGGGACGCGATGCGTGTCGGCAAGCGTGTAGATCGCCTGCATCTCCGGGGCGTCGCACGCCACGCCGAACTTCTGCTCGGCGATGAGTACGGCGCCTCGCGCGATCTGCCTCTCGATCTCCTGCGTCGCGCCCTCGACATCCGGAACCTCGTTGGCGCCGAAGAGGTACGCCTCGCGATGCGCCCGCGCGAACTCGTAGCAGGCGTCGTTGCCGAGTGCCTGCGCCTGGAGACCGTTGGCTACACCGTCATGCGTCG
The DNA here is from genome assembly GCA_020845575.1 of Acidobacteriota bacterium. Lineage (NCBI taxonomy): Bacteria > Pseudomonadati > Acidobacteriota > Acidobacteriota bacterium. Next base: position 28,515 of record JADLFL010000009.1, read on the forward strand.
ATGGACGCTGCACGGAACGGCCCGCCGGCAACAGGATCGTCGTCGTCACACCCATCGCGCGCTGGTGCGCCAGCAGCACATGGTCCGGACGGCCGCTGTAGCCCACGTGCTGGTGGATGTCTATGATGGGTTCTCCCTGCGCGGCCAGCCGCGGCGCCACGCCCGGCAGGGCCATGCCAGCCAGCGCCAATCCGGAAGTCGAGAGAAACGTCCGCCGAGTCGTCATGCGCGCCATTGTGTCCCGAATCTTCCTCGTCACGGCGATCGTCGGCACGATCGCCATGGCTCCCACGTGGGGTCAGCAGACGCGTGCATGGCCTCCTGGCGTCGCGGCCGTGGAGCCGTCATCTCCCGCGCGCACGCCCGATGAGGAGTTGGCTACCTTCCATCTGGCGCCAGGTTTCCGCATCGAACTCGTGGCGAGCGAACCCCTCGTGCAGGACCCCGTGGCGATCGACTGGGCACCAGACGGTCGGCTGTGGGTAGTCGAGATGCCCGGCTTCATGCCAGACATCGCCGCCACAGGCGAGCACGCACCTGTCGGACGTATCGTCACGTTGACCGACACCGACGGCGACGGCCGGATGGACCACCGCACGGTGTTCGCCGACGGACTCGTGCTCGCACGCAGCGTCAAGGTGCTGGACGATGGCGTGCTGGTGGCCGAGCCTCCCGACCTCTGGCTGATGCGCGACACCGACAGCGACGGCCGCATGAACACGAAGACGCGCGTCACCAACCAGTTCGGCAGACGTGACGTGGACGTCGAGAACAACGCGAACGGATTCGACTGGGGCCTCGACAACCGCATGCGCACCGCGGGGCAATCGCGCGTCACTCTGCGGTGGAAGGCTGGCACGATCGTCGTCGAGCCCTCGCCCGTGCGCGGACAGTGGGGCGTCACACATGACGATGTGGGGCGGACGTATCGCAACACGAACGAATCCGCGCTGCACGTGGATCTGATCGCGAGCGAGTACTTCGTGCGCCACCCGCAATTGCTGCGCACTCGCGGCAGCTACGAGCGGCTGGCGATGCCCGACAACGACCTCAACACCATCTGGCCCGCGCGTCCCACGCCTGGCGTCAATCGCGGCTACCAGGCGGGCATCCGTCGCGCCGACGGCACGCTCGCGCGCTACACGTCGGTGTGTACGCCGCTGGTGTATCGCGGGGATCGCCTGCCGTCAGACGTGTACGGAAGCGTGTTCGTGGCAGACCCTGCCGCGAACCTCGTGAGCCTCATCCACCTGCGCGAAGACGATGTGACGCTGCGCGCGTCCAAGCCGTGGCCGGATGCCGAGTTTCTCGCGTCGACCGACGAGCGCTTCCGTCCCGTGCAGATCGTCAACGCGCCCGACGGAGCCTTGTACGTCGTGGATCTCTATCGCGGCGTCATCGAGCACCGGCTGTCGTTGACGGCGTATCTCAAGTCGTACATCGAGACGCAGGGGCTCGTCGAGCCGCGCGGGCTCGGACGCATCTGGCGGATCGTGCACGACGACACGCCGCGAGACACGAGTGCCCTGCCCACGCGCACGCCGGCGGACCTTGTCGCCCTGCTCTCGCATCCGAACGGCTGGCGTCGCGACACCGCGCAACGGCTGCTCGTGGAGCGCGGGCTCGTGGAGACTGCGCCTGCGCTCGGCGTGCTCGCCCGCGATGCGGCCGACGCACGCACGCGACTTCACGCGCTCTGGACGCTCGACGGCCTCGACGCGATCGAACCGTCGCACGTGGCTGTCGCACTGACCGATGCGTCACCTCACGTGCGTGCCGCTGGTCTGCGGATCGCGGAACGCTGGCTCGACGCTCCATCGCCGGATCTGCGATCCCGCATCGAAACCGCGATCGACGATCCGGATCCGCGAGTACGTCTGCAGGCCGCCGCCACGCTCGGCGCTCTGCCTGACGGTGACACCAAGTGGGACGCGATGGCGCGCGCCCTCACCCGATCCGGCGGCGATCCGATGGTGACCGATGCCGTGCTTTCCGGCGCACGCGGTTCCGAGGGCGCGCTCCTCGCGCGACTGCTCATACAGGACGCCGACGCCGCGACGACGATGGTGGCGGCCACGTTGTTGCGCGGAGGACGTGACGGTGAAGCGCGGACGTGGCTCGCGCGCATCGCCGACGCCACGCTGCCGATGGCGCGACGCGAGGCTCTGATGTCCGGCGCGGAGATCGGCATTCTCGGCGCGCCGGTCCCCGGTCAGTTGCCGCCGCTGCCCACGGCGCCCGGCGTGACGTGCCCGACGTGCCCCGGCGGCCGTCAGAGTGCGGGTGGCGCGTACGCATTCGAGTGGCCCGAGGCGGCCAACGCGTACACGCGTCCAGGTCCGGCGGCGCCACCCTTGCGACTCACCGACGCACCGCGCGCGTTCATCGCGCTCGCTGAAGAGGATTCGCGCCTGGGTCGGCAGGCGGCTGCGGTACTGACGCACGTCACGTGGCCAGGCAAGCCCGGTGACGAGGACACGCCTCCGCCGCTGACCGCACAGGAGCAGCAACGCTTCGATGAGGGACGCACGATCTACGAGGCGCTGTGCCAGTCGTGCCACCAGGCCGACGGTCGCGGCCAGGCGGGTCGGGCCGCGAGTCTCGTCGGTTCGCCCATCGCGCTGGCGCCATCGGAGATTCCCGTGCGCGTGCTGATGAACGGTAAGGAAGGAGTGACTGGTCTGATGCCGCCGCTCGGATCGGCCATGACCGACGCGCAGGTCGCGGCGGTCCTCACCTACATCAGGCGTGAGTGGGGACACGGCGCGACGGCCGTCGACGCCGGCATCGTCGCCCGCGTGCGCAAGGCCACGCAGTCGCGCACACGTCCCTGGACCGACGCGGAACTGGCCGCCATCGGCCGTTAGTGAGAGGCCGGGCCCGGAGGGCCGGCCCTACCTACCGCCGCGGTGTGCGGGCCGGGTGTAGGTAGGGCCGGCTCTCCGAGCCCGGCCGTTACGATGAATACCCACATGGACATCGCATTTTTCGACACGCATACATACGACTGTGACGCCTTCGAGCGCGCCAACGCCTCTCGATCGCACACGCTGCACTTCATCGAATCGCGCCTTTCGAAGACGACGGCGCCACTGGCCGTCGGCGCGCCCGTCGTGTGCCCGTTCGTGAACGACCGCGTCGACGCAGACACGCTGCGCGTGCTGCACGCGGGAGGGACGCGGCTCATCGCGCTGCGATCGGCCGGCTACAACCATGTCGACCTCGACGCGGCCGCCGCGCTCGATCTGCCCGTGGTGCGCGTGCCCGAATACTCGCCGTACGCCGTCGCGGAACACGCGATGGCGCTCGTGCTGGCACTGAATCGGAAAATTCACAGGGCCTACAACCGCGTGCGCGAGGCCAACTTCTCCCTCGAAGGCCTCGTCGGGTTCGATCTCCGCGGCAAGACGTTCGGCATCGTCGGGACCGGCAAGATCGGGCGCGCGCTGGCGCGCATCGCCCACGGGTTCGGGTGTCGTGTGGTTGCGGCCGATGCGTACCCTGACACGACGCTTGCGGCCGAGCTCGGCGTGATCTACATGGATGCGTCGCAGCTCTACACCGAGGCCGACGTCATCTCGCTCCACGTGCCGCTGACGCCAGACACGCATCACATGGTCGACGCGGCAGCCATCGCGCTGATGAAGCGCGGCGTGATGCTGATCAACACGAGCCGCGGCGCGCTCGTCGACACGCCGGCCCTGATCTCCGCGCTCAAGTCGGGCGCTGTCGGGGCCGCCGGTCTCGACGTCTACGAAGAAGAAGGGCCCCTTTTCTTCCGCGACCTCTCGATGCTCCCGCTGCAGGATGACGTGCTCGCGCGGCTGCTGACGTTCCCGAACGTCCTCGTGACATCGCACCAGGGCTTCCTGACACGGGAGGCCCTCGACAACATCGCCGACACCACCCTGACCAGCATCGACGCCTTTGCCCGCGGCGAGGCGCTGGTGCACCGCGTCACGGCGTGACGATCGCAATGCCGCGATGCCGGGATGCGGTAGCGACGTCTTGGTGGCGCGAACGGGTTTCAACCCGGTCGTGAGCGCGCGGTCTGCCGGGCCAGCGGCTACAATGCGCGGCACGCATTTCAGGAGTGCGACATGACGATACGTGCCTCGCAATGCGCCGCCGGCCTGCTGGTGGCGACGATGATCGGCGGCGGATGTCAGACCCGCCAGACGGCCGCCACGCAACCAACGCTCGGCGCGCGAACCGTGCAACTGCTGACGGTGGACGGCCTGCAGTTCAAGGACCTGAACAAGAACGGCCGCCTCGATCCCTACGAAGACTGGCGGCAGCCGATCGACGCGCGCGTTGCCGACCTCGTCGGCCAGATGACCCTCGAAGAGAAGGCCGGCATGATGGTCGGCCCCACGCTACTGATGGGCCCCAACGGAAGCGTCAACGAGGAGTCGCGGCCGATGCCCAACCCCTTCGGCGGCCCCTCGTGGACGCTGCCGGGCACGTCCGAAGCGCTGCTGAAGCTGCACATCCGGCAGTTCATCAATCGCGTCAACACCTCGCCGAAGACGATGGCGACGTGGCTGAACGGGGTGCAGGCGATCGCTGAAGGATCGCGGCTCGGCATCCCGGCGTTCTTCGTCACCAATCCGCGCAACCACCTGGGTTCGGGCGCCGTCGTGGTCGGCATCGAGGAAGCGGGCGGCAGTTTCTCGCAGTGGCCTGGCACGCTCGGACTCGCCGCCACGCGCGACGCCGCGCTCGTCGAGGCGTTCTCGCGCGTGTCTGCCGAGGAGCACATCGCTGTCGGCATCCGCGGCGCGTATCACCCGCAGCTCGATCTGGCGACCGAACCGCGCTGGGCGCGCATCTCCGGCACGTTCGGCGAGGACGCGGATCTCACGAGCGCCATGGCGGTGGCCATGGTCCACGGCTTCCAGGGAGACGCGCTGGGACCGGCAAGCGTCGCGCTGATCTTCAAACACTTCCCCGGCGGCGGTCCCGCCAGCGGCGGCCAGGACTCGCACTTCACCTACGGCAAGTACGACGTCTATCCGGGCGGGAACTTCGACTACCACGTCCGTCCGTTCAAGGCCGCGATCGACGCGGGCGCCGTCGCGATGATGCCGTACTACTCGATCCCGAAGGACATCACGCAGGACCAGGTCGGCATGGCCTTCAACAAGGAGATCGTCACCGACCTGCTGCGCAATCGCCTCGGCTTCACGGGCGTGGTGAACTCCGATTCCGGCATCACCACGTCGATGGTCTGGGGCGTCGAGGACCTCACCGTCGAGCAGCGCTTCCGCAAGGCCATCGAGGCAGGCACCGACCTGTTCAGCAACGACGCGACGCCAGAGTACGTGGTGAACCTCGTACGTAAGGGGGAGGTGAGCGAGACGCGCATCGACGAGTCTGTGTCTCGGCTGCTGCGCGTCAGGTTCGCGCTCGGCATCTTCGAGAACCCGTATGCGGATCCCGATCTGGCGGAGCAGACCATCCGCAAGGCCGCGTTCCAGGCGCAGGCGCTGGCCGCGCAGCGCAAGTCGGCGGTGCTGCTCCACAACGACAAGAGCCTGCTGCCGCTGAAGCCGGGCAGCAAGGTCTACGCCGAAGGGCTGAACGCCGATCTGCTCCAGTCCCGCGGCTTCATCGTCGTGTCGTCGCCTGGCGATGCCGACGTCGCGGTGCTGCGCGTGACGGCTGCCGCACCGTCACGTGGTGGCGCTGGTGCGGCGCCGGCTGGTGCCCCGGGAGGCAACGCGCGCGGGGCCGGGCTCGGTGGCCTGAACACCGATGGCGCGCCGATCGATCTCACGCTGCCTGCCGAGCGCATCGCATCGGTTCACCGCATCGCCCAGGCGGTGCCAACCGTCGTGGCCATGTATTTCGATCGTCCGTACGTGGTGCCTGAACTTGCGAAAGACAGCGGTGCGCTCGTGGCGCACTTCGGCATCAGCGACGAGGCGTTGATCGACGTGCTCAGTGGCGCGCATCCACCGACGGGCAAGCTGCCGTTCGAGCTGCCCTCGTCCATGGACGCCGTGCGCGCGCAGAAGGAAGACGTCCCGCACGATTCGGTCGCGCCGCTGTACGAGTTCGGACACGGGCTCACGTTCGCGTCGGGTTCACCACTCCGATAGGCGTGTTTTTCGGGCGTTTCGCGCCCGGGCGATCGGGTTCGTGGAACTCTGTGACACACTCAACGTCTGGCGCCCTCGCCCAGGCGAGGGCAGCGCCTGTCACTGTCGCCCCCCACGTCGCGGAAGCGTCCTGGGCAGGGCCCGTTCATCACAATCCGGAGAAATGCAGCGTTGAGTCGAAAGGGAAAGATGACGGCGGTGAAACTGCAGCGTGAGCGCGCCCTCGCCGAGCGCCGTCGCGAGAAGCAGGCACGCCGCGCGATGCCGCAGGAATCGGCTGTGGCACGGGTAGACGGTGAGGATCCCGACCTCGCCGGGATTCAGCTGGGTCCGCAGCCCCTTCAGGACTGGCAGCGCGACGACGAGCGCGACGACGAGTAGGCCTCGTCGCGAGCGGTGCCAGGGGCTAAAAAGCCCCTGGCCTCCATCCGCAAGTTCTGAAACCCTGCGTCTCGCGTCTGGAACGCAACCGGTTGCCGGTTGCCGATTGCCCGTTGCCGGTCTCTAGTACGGGTCCACCTCGATGCCGTTGTTCCAGACGCGATACATCTCTTCGGCGCTGGGCACCTTCGACGGGCGCACGAGGCGGAAGCCGAGCCACTCGGCGTCGGTCATGTACCAGACGCTGGTCGGCAGCTGTGGATCGCGTTCCTTCCACACCGGATCGGACTTGTACCTGATGGTGCAGTTGACGCGAGCGGCCGGGTCGTTCCAGGACCCGCCGCGGACGGCGATCGGATACGCCTCGGTGGGACGCACCCACGGGTTGCTGGCGGCGCCGGCGGGGTACGGCGCGTACTGGTCGGCCGTCCACTCCATGACGTTGCCGAGCATGTCGTAGAGTCCCCACGCATTGGGCTTCTTCGACCCCAGCGTGTGGTAGGTGCCGTCGGTGAACTCGTTGTTCGGCGAGTTCTTCTGGTACCACGCCACGTCGCCGAGCTGCTCCTCCGGCAGCGACGCGGGACCGCCCGCACGGCACGCGTATTCCCACTCGGCCTCGGTCGGCACGCGGTAGTACTCACCCGTGCGCGCGCTCAGCCACTGCGCGTACTTGTTGGCCGCGTGCGGCGTCATGCTGATCGCCGGAAATCCGCCGTTTCCGCGCCCGAAGCTCATCTCGAGGTGCGGAGCCGTCGGCCGGCTCAACGCGTCGACCACCGCATCTGGCTTGGCCGACTCGTTGGCCTGGTCGGCGAACATGAACATCAGGTACGCGTCCCAGTTGACCTCGGTGGTCATCATCCAGAACGCGTCGAGCGTCACGGTGTGCACGGGCGCCTGATCCTTCGGCGCCCCCGCGTCGGCCGAGCCCATCTCGAACGATCCGGCGGGGATCGGCGCCATGTCGAACGTGGCGGCCGTGCCGGGGATCGTGACCGTGTATTTCGCTGCCGCGCCGTCGGCGTCCTTCGCCCTGGCAAGAATCCGCGTGCGGATCTGTTCGACGACCGCGAGCTCCTTCGCGTCGATGGCCGCCCCGGCGGGTGCCGCGGCGGGTTGACGCGAGGAAACGGGAACCGTGGCCGCCCCGGCCGCAAGGGTCAGGGCGACAACGGTGGCGAGACGGGCTGTCATCATCACGAGACCTTCGTGCGTCCGGGAATGGCCAGGCCAGGCGGGTCGAACTTCGCGTTCATCTGCATCGCCGGCGGCAGCAGATCGACGGTCGAGTTCAGCGCCTGATCCCATGTCAGTTCCTGTCCGGAGTACGCGGCGTCGCGGCCCATGATGGCGAGCAGCGTGCTGGTGGCGAGGTTGAGGTCGTCGTTCTTCGGCTTGCCCTCGCGGATCGACGCAAACAACACGTCGTGCTCCCGCTGGTACATGTCGTAGTCCTGGCCCTCCCACTGCCACTTGATCGTGCCGTCGGGCGTCTCGATGCGCGGCTTGCCGCGGCCGAGGAACAGCGTGGCGTCGGTACCGATCACGTAGTCGAGCGTGCCGTTGAAGCAGCCCGTCGACTGGCGGTTGGCGAGGAACACGCGATACCCGTTCGGCCACACGAAGTTGGCCTCGAAGTGGTCGTAGATGTTGCCGCCGTTGGCGGGCACCGAGCGGCCACCCACGGCCACGCAACTGGCGGGCGGCTGGTCCTTCATCACCCACATGATCTTGTCGGCGTTGTGGACGGCCTGCTCCACGAGGCTGTCGCCCGACAGCCACACGAAGTTGTACCAGTTGCGCACCTGCCACTCGATGTCGCCCATGCCGGCCGGACGCGCGCTCTCGGGCGGCATCGGCTTGACCGGGTTGGTGTAGTAGGTCGAGTAGTGCGCCACGAGACGGCCGAGGGGTATCGCCCAGAAACGAGATGAGCCCGCGCGCCATCCCCGCCTGTTCGGCAAAGCCGAGCTGGAACGCGTAGTCGGCGATCTGCGCCAGGGC
>JADLFL010000010.1 GCA_020845575.1 Acidobacteriota bacterium
GGGCGAGAACTTCTCGCCGAGACCCGATCAAGCCGAAGCCACTCAAGGAGCTGCGTCGCGTCGACGTCTCCCGGCCCCGCCTGCTGTGGGGTATCGACCTCACCCATGCATGATCGGATAGTGGCAATCACTGCTTGTTCCTTGGCGGCCTGTTGTTACTATTTTGTCGCTTCTTGGCCGGACCGAGGTTGAAACCATGCATGATGTCAAGAACGCTCGGGGTCCGCCGCCAGTTCGGATCCCTGCCGCCGGCATCGATGCCTCGCGCGATCCGCGTCCACGCGAGGTCGGATTCGTCACCTTCCACGATGGCGATCGCAAGCATCTGGGCGCTGGTGGCGAGCGTGAGCGCGACGAGTCGCACATGCAGCGGCCCCACGCGGGCCGGCTCGGTCGCATCGAGCCTCGCCACCGTGTCTGCGTGCACGATGCGGTTGACGATCACGCTGCCGAGCAGCGACGCGTAGACGAGCACCTCGACGCTCTCGGGCTTCTCGCCATCGATCTCGTCGAGCACCCAGTCGCTCTTGTTGAGCCGGTTGTCGTGCTCGATGTTCCAGCGCAGCCGGTACAGGTCGGCGACCAGCGCGGCCGGCGCCTTGTCGCGCGGCACATTCGTCAGGAACGTGCAGACGCCTTTGCCCTTGATCTGCAGCATGACGAGGCGCACCGGGAAGCGCCCGGTCTCCATCGGCAGCTCGATGTCGGCATCGAGCACGCCGTCGTCGGAGCGCAGCTTCATCGTGCTCAGCGCGTGCGCGAGATCGAGCGGCGCTTTCGACTTCCGCGGCGTGAGCTCACCGACGGCGACGCCCTTGACGCTCGCTTTCCAGCCTTCTTTCAGGCGGATCACGAACGAGACGCCGTGCTCCTCGCAGTCGCGAATGAAGGCGTGGCTGACGTAGCCGAGATCGACCAGCACGCCCTTGCCGCGCCACGACGCGTCGACCTTGAACTGCGCCGCGTCGTGCTCACGTGCGGGACCGACGCGGTACCCGATGAGGTTCTCGCGGCCGATCGAGTAGAGCTTGTGGACCTTCAGCGCCGCGTAGTCACCCGCGCCCGGGTACGTCGGCACGAGCGCGTCGTGCAGCTTCACCGTCGTCGCGTCCTGGATCAGCCAGTCCTGGACGAACGCGATCGCAGGCGGCAAGCGCACGGGATCGGCTCTCGCGGCCTCCAGCGCTCGATCGAGCAGGCCCTGCATCAGCGCCACGAGCCCGCTGTTGAACCGCTCGTAATACGTCGACCGCGCGATCCTCGCGCCGCCGAGGTGGTCGCGGAACACCCGCATCGCCTCGGCCTGTCGCCCGCCCGCGTTCGTTCGCGCCGCGAGGATCAACGCCGTGACCAACTCCATCATGTGGACCTTTGACTGCCGCTTCACCGCGCCGAGCTCACGCGCGAACTCCTCCAACTGCTCGCGCCCGATCGCGCCCGTCACGATGTCCCTCAGCTTGGTCGCATCCATGGCCGCCACGCCAAGCAGGATGCGGGCCAGCGGCTATCCGGACAAGAGTGGCTCAGACGCGTATTGGGCCGGCACCATTGCTTCTGTTGTGGTGGGGGCAGGTCGAATGGCATATGCGGGAGCACTCAGGGCCATACCTAGGGTGGTTGGCCCCGCTAGTGTAGTCCGCCGTAAATGGTGACGATTATTCGGCTCCATGCGTCGCGCCAGCCTTCTGCGCCTCGATGCGTGCCTTGAGAGCCTGCTGCGCGCGAGTCACCTTCGCAAGTATGTCGCTCGCTGACGCCTGCCAGATGAAGGGCTTCGGCTCGCGGTTGTGTTCCAGCAGGTAGACGTCGATCGCGTCGATGAGGTCACCGACACTCGTGAAGGCGCCACGTCGCAGGGCGTTGACCGTGAGGTCGCGGAAGAAGCGTTCGACCATGTTGAGCCACGAGGCGCTCGTCGGCGTGAAGTGCACCTTCACGCGCGGGTGCTTGGTGAGCCATCGCTGGACGACCGCGTGCTTGTGGGTGGCGTAGTTGTCGCAGATGACGTGCAGTTCCTTGTCGGGCGGGACTTCGGCATCGAGGCGCTTGAGGAATTTCAGCCACTCCTTGTGTGTGTGGCGCGGCATGCAGGTGGCCGAGACGGCGCCGGAAACGATGTTCAGCGCCGCGAAGAGCGTCGTGGTGCCGTTGCGCTTGTAGTCGTGCGTCATCGTGCCGGCGCGACCCTTCTTGATCGGCAGGCCGGGCTGGGTGCGGTCGAGCGCCTGGATCTGGCTCTTCTCGTCGGCCGAAAACACGACGGCATTCGCGGGCGGCGCAAGGTAAAGGCCCACGACATCCTCGAGCTTCTCGGCGAACTTCGGGTCGCGGCTGACCTTGAAGGTGTCGATCCGGTGCGGCTTGAGGCCGTGGCTTCGCCAGATGCGGCCGACCGTCGACTCACTCACGCCGCTCGCCTTCGCCATCGACGAGCGGCTCCACTGCGTCCGTCCGGGCGGCAGCGTGGCCGTCGTCTTGTTCACGATCTCGGCGACCGTGGCAGCGTCGAACGTCGGCTTCCGACCGCGCCCCGGACGGTCGTGCAGAAGCGCATCCAGCCCCTCCGCGACGAACCGCCGACGCCACTCCGCCACGTTGTTGATGCCCATCTTCAGCTTCTTCGCGATGCGCTGGTTCTCCCAGCCCTTGGCCGCGAGGAGGACCACCTGCGCTCGCTTCACAGCACGCTGCGCGCTCGTCGGAGCCCGCACGATCGCGTCGAGCGCCGACTGCTGCTCGCTGGTCAGGACGACTGAAACGGCACGCCGCATGAGGACTCCCGGGTCAGGGAGTCTCA
>JADLFL010000011.1 GCA_020845575.1 Acidobacteriota bacterium
CGTACGGCGTAGAGAAGAGGCGCGCTGGGAAGCGGAGGAAGATGCGCGCGCCGCCGCACCGCCGCCATCGTCCAGTGGGAGTGCCACAACGACGGAAGACGTCGAGGCCGCGATCCGGCGCGGCGAGCCGCGCTTCATTTCCGAGGTGCAGTTCCTCCGCTTCAGGTTCGAACCCGGCAACTACTACTTCGTCGGCCGTGAGACGCTGGCGGGCCGCGAGGTCGTGCGCATCGAGTACTATCCGCGCCGGCTGTTCAGCAACGGCAACAGCAAGAGCGGGAAGACCGAGGACCGCTTCGAGCGCGCGTTCGAGAAGGTCTCGCTCGTCACGCTCTGGGTCGATCCGTCTGTCGATCAGATCGTCAAGTACACCTTCGACAACGTCGGCTTCGACTTCCTGCCCGGCCGTTCGCTCGCCCGCATCGACACCGCAATCGCGACAATGACGATGGGGCAGCCATTCGAAGGGATCTGGCTACCCGAATCGCTTGTGGTGCATGGTGCGGTCACGCTGGCCAACGGGACGTTCAGGGCCGAGTACGCGCGTCGCTTCAGCGAGTACAGGCAGGCAGACGTGCAGATGCGCTTCCGCGTGAAGGACGAGCCCGACAAGTGATCGCGCGAGTCCTCCGTGCGGCGACGTTGTGCGCCGCGTGCGTCATCGCGGCGGCAGGCACGGCGGTCGCCGCGCAGGCGTCGATCACGATCGACGAGGTGCGCATCCACGGCAACCACACGACGCCAGATGCCGACGTGCTGCGCATCGCGGAGATTGTCGTCGGGTCGCCGCTCGAAGCAGACACAGTGGAGGCGGTGCGCGCGCGGCTCGACGCGAGCGGACGGTTCTCGCGCGTCGAGATCCGCCAGCGTCAGCGCTCCATCGACGATCCCACCCGCATTGCCCTCATCATCATCGTCTCGGAACACGTTGGTATCCGCTTACTTGATGGTGTCGACGTGCCTCGCGTGCCTGGCCAGGCCGGGCGTGTCTGGGCCCAGACGATGTTCCTCCCCATTCTCGACGTGCAGGATGGTTATGGCCTGACGTACGGGTTGCGGACCTCCGTGGTGGGCGGGCGCGACAGCACCACGCGGCTGTCGGTACCTGCGTCGTGGGGCGGCACGCGGCAACTCGCCGTCGAGGCCGAGCACACGTTCGCGCCACGCCTGCGCGAGACGCCTGACGCGCGGAGCATACATGCCGCGGACGACGGTGTCGCTGTGCCAGCGGTCCGGTGCCCGGCCAGCCGGATCACGCGCGGGATCACGCGCGTGGCGGGGAAGGTCGGCATCTGGCGACAGGAGCATCCGTTCTTCGAGCAGGGCCAGCTCCGTCGCCACGTGGATGGCGAAATCAGCTATCGTCCGGTGCCGGAACTGGGCGTCGGCGTCGAGGCGGGGTTGGCGGCGGTGTCGTTCGGGGACGTCGACGATCGCATGACGCGCGGCGGCGTGTTCGTCGAGATCGACACGCGCGCCGATCCGCTCTTCCCCCGCAACGCCGTTCACGCGCGCACGTCGTGGAGTCGCGTCTCGTTCGCGCACCCCGAGCAGTCGGGCGTGCCGAATGGAGGGCGGTCGCTGTGGCGTCACGACGTGCGCGGCTACGTCGGCCTGATCGGGCAGGTCGTGCTGGCGGGACGGGTGCAGCTCGAGACGTCCAGCGCCGCACTGCCGGCGTACGCGCAGCCGATCTTCGGCGGTGCCGACACACTGCGCGGCATCCGCGCCGGATATGCCGTCGGCGACAACCTGTGGTCGGCGACGCTGGAAGCGCGCGTTCCGCTGTCGTCGCCGCTGCGCAGTACGCGCATGGGCGTGCTGGCGTTCTACGACACGGGCGCCATCTGGAACGCCGGCCACGCCTGGCGCGACGCCACCCGCGTGGATGGTCTCGGCGGCGGCGTCTTCCTGGTCAACCCGGTCTTCCGGATCCAGTGCACCGTCGCCCGCGCTCGCGGCCTCTCCACACGCGTCCACCTGTCCACAGGCATCGCATTCTGACAACAACCGGGCACCGGGCGGCGGGCACCGGGCACCGGAGGGCGAATGTGGAAGCCCGGCCCGTGCGGTCGCCGCTCGCTGGACGCTTGCCTTTCCGGTGCCCGGTGCCCGGCCGCGTTAGGATCCGTCCCCATGACACCGGCTGAACTGCGGTCGATGGCGGAGCGCCCGGATGGGCTGACCGACGAACTCGTCGCGCTGTGGCAGGAGGCGCGCGGCGACTGGCGTGGGGCGCACGTGACCGTGCAGGACCTCCATTCGAACGACGCGGCGTGGGTACACGCCTACCTGCATCGCCGGGAAGGCGACGACGCGAACGCGCGGTACTGGTACGCGCGCGCCGGCAGGCCTCCCTCCCGACTCCCGCTCGACGATGAGTGGGCGGCCATGGTGTCGGTGTTGCTTGGCGACTGACGTGCGCGCGCGCCAGGTGATTCGCCTCGCCACGGGCCTGGCGACCGTTGCACTCGTCGTCCCGCTCGCGCTCGCACAGTCACAGGGCGGGCCGGGCAAGCCCGGCCCCTACGCCGCGAAGGAGGAGAGCGGCCGCGTGGTCCTCATCAGCCTCGATGGCATGGGCACACAGCTGTTCCTCGACGATCCGGTGGCCGAGGAACTGGTGGCGCTTCGCGCCGTGCGCGCGCGGGGGACGATGGCCGCGGGGCTCGTGCCGCACATGCCGAGCACGACGGCCAACACGCACGCCGCGCTCTGGACGGGCGCGTGGGGCGACGTCAACGGCATCACGTCCAACGACATGCCGATCGCGCTCCCGGCACCGCCGTCCGTCTCGCGTCGCGTGTCAGGCTATCGATCCGAAGGGCTCCGCGCCGAGCCGCTGTGGGTCGCGTCCGCGCGTCAGGGACTGAAGACAGTGGCGCAACAGGCCACGCAGGTGTTCCCCCTGACGCCCGCGTCCTCTGGCAGCGACCTGCCGTCGCCTCCCTTCATCCTGCACGGGTACCAGGCGCCCATCGTCGCCCCGGCGCGATGGCTCGACGCAGGTGACACCTCGCCGCGCGCGTGTACGCCGCTCGACGGTGCCGCAACCACGTGCCTGTCGTGGCGATCCGGCAGCGTCACCTTCGATGCCGCAGTCGTCGACGATGGCGGTGCGAAGGCGCTGCGCGTGCGCGTGGCCGGATCGCCGCGCGGCGTGATCGTGCGACAGGCGGCCACGGAGACCGCGCTCCCGCGCGGACGCGAACTGGCGCGCTACTTCAGCGACGGCTTGCTCGTTGACGTCCCTGGCCACGGTCCGGCGATGACCTACTTCCGCCTGTTCGATCTCGACGTGGAGCCCATGGTGCTCGACCTGTTCCAGTCGCGCGCGCAGGAGCTCGTCCTCGCGCGAGGCGAGCAGGCCAGCCGATCGGACACCATCGCGTTCCTGGAACGTGCGGGCGGCTTCATCGGCAACGGCGCTCACGAGGCGTGGGATCGACAGGGCCTCGGCGGGAGGCCATTCTGGCTGGGCGGCGACGGCACGCGTGAACGGCGGTTCCTCGAGACGCTGGAACTCGGCATCCGCCAGACCATCCGTCACGCCACGTATCTGTGGGAGACGGAGAGCCCGCGCGTGTTCGTCGGCTACGTCAGCATGCCTGACGAGATCGACCACGCGTGGCTCGGACAGGCGCGGCAGGATGCCAGGTACGACGCGTTCCGCCGGTGGGGCTATCAACTCGTCGACCGTGCCGTGGACGCGTACGTCTCCTTCATCGAACCCGGCGATCACATCGTCTTTGCGAGCGATCACGGGATGACGCCGATCACGCACTCTGTTCGCGTCAACAATGCCTTACGCGAGTCAGGGCTCGTCGCGGTGCGGGCAGACGGGACCGCCGACCCGGATCGATCGCAGGTGTGGTTCGCGCGCAACTGCCTGGTCGTGCGCACGCCTGACTGGGCGGGTGGGACGGTGCCGCGTTCGAAACGCGCCGCCGTGCTGCGTCGGGCGGAGGCCGCCGTGCGTGCGATTCGGCCGCCGCAGGGACATGAGCCCGTGGTGTCCGGGTTCTACGTGAGCGACGCGGATCGCGGGCGGTTCGGCTTCGGCGGCCCGAACGGCCACGACGCGTGCGTGGACTTCCGTCCGGGCTACGAAGCGACGACGGCGATGGGTGAGGGACCGGTGGTCCGCATCAAGCCGCGTCCCACCGGTGAGCACGGCTTCTTCCCGACGCGCAGGGACATGCACGGCATCCTGATCGCGGCAGGCCCGCGCATCGCGTCGGGCGGCACGTGGCCGCTGCAGCGTGCCATCGACGTCGCGCCGCTCGTCAGCGATCTTCTCGGCATCGCCCCACCCCGCGACGCCCGCGGCACGGTCCCGCGATGACGAACGGGCTGAAGCCCGTTCGCTCCATCCCAAAGCTCAGATGCGTTGAGTAGCGCGTCCAACGTTCGGTATTGAAATGGAGGCCAGGGGTTTCAACCCCTGGCACACGTGCTGTTGCTTCTACGACGCCGGCCGCAGGGCGGTCTTCGCGACGGCGGCGTCCGGCTTGTCGACGATGGCGGAGTAGACGAGCTGACGGAGCGTCATGTGCGCGTCCGAGCCGGCGGCGGGCAGCAGTTGCGTCATGAACACCACCACCAGCTTCTCGACGGGATCCACCCAGAACTTCGTGTGGTACGCGCCGCCCCATCCGTACTCGCCGACAGATCCCGGACGCCCCGATCGCCCGACGTGTTCGGTGATCTCGAAGCCAAGGCCGAAGCCGAAGTTGCCGTTCTGGTAGAGCGTGCCCACGTGGTTCGACGTCATCAGCTCCACTGTCTTCGGGCTCAGGAGTCGCGTCCCCTCGAGCGTGCCGCCATTGAGGAGCATCTGGAGGAAGCGCGCGTAGTCGGAGGCCGTCGAGACGAGGCCGGCGCCGCCGGAGAACGAGGCGCGCGGACCGGTGACGTAGTCGCCCTGACCTGTGCCCGGCGCAGGTGCCTTCTCGATGGGCGCACCGGCTTTCGAAACCGAGTACACCGTGGCCAGGCGATCGGCCTGCGCGGGATCGACGTAGAACGCCGTGCTGGTCATCTTCAGCGGCGTGAAGATGCGGGTGCGCATGAAGTCCGCGAGCGACTGGCCGCTCGCCTTCTCGACGACCACGCCGAGGATGTCCGTGTTGAAGCCGTACACGTACTTCTCACCGGGCTGCGAATCCATCGGCAGGCCCGCGAGGCGGTCGATCGTCGCGGCAATCGGCTCGTTCTTGTCGGCGAAATACCAGCCGATGACGCCGGCCGACTTGTAATCGGCTTCGAACGGATTGCCGCTGCCGTAGGAGATGCCGGCGGTATGCGTCAGCAGGTGACGGATCGTGATGGGGCGTACGGCAGGCCCGCGTCCGGCCATCGCGGCAGCCGCGCCGGGCGATGTGCCCGAGGGCGCCGGGACCACGACGGTGGTCTTGGCAAACGACGGGATGAAGCGCGACACGGGGTCGTCGAGGTGAACCCGCCCCTCCTCGACGAGCATCATCACGGCGACGCTCGTCACCGCCTTGCTCATCGACGCGATGCGGAAGAGCGTGTCCGTCGTCATCGCCACGTTGCGCTCGATGTCGCGACGGCCGGCGGCTTCGTGGTAGACGACCTTGCCGTTCCTCGCGACGAGCGTTACGGTCCCGGCGAGGCGCCCCTGGTCCACGTAGTCTTTCATCGTGGCCGTGATGCGCGCCACGCGATCGGGAGCCATCCCGGCGGTGTCTGGCGCACCCGCTGACAATCCCTGCGCGAACGCACCGGCAGCCGACGCCCAGACGACAGCTGCGACAACGAACTTCCGCATCATCCGATTCCCTCCGTGTGACATGTGCGCATGGTACGCCGCATCGGCATCGATGTGTGCCAGGGACTGAGGAGTGTGTGACGAACGTGTTTGGTGACGAACGGGTTGCAACCCGTTCACTCCAGTCCTGGCTCGCGGGTGGCGCCGGACGGGGTCGCCCCGCCCGCGCGCAGGCGCGTCTCCCGTACAAGGGCTGTTCGCGCCGAGGACGGGTGGGGCTGTCCGGCGACAGGACCCGCGCCCCGCCGACCTCTGCGCGTCACCGAATCATCCGGGAGACGAGGACTTCTCCCGTCTTCCGCTGGATCGACCAGAACGCCGTCGGGTCAGACGGGTCGAGGGCGATGCCCTGCCCTTCGCTCTCGACAGGGACGATCGCGTCGAGCACGAGCGTCGCGCCGGCGGACGGCAGCCGCAGGATGTGCAGTTCGGGTGCATGGTGGCCCGACGTGATGAGCCGGCCGTCGGACGCCCACACACCGCCGGAGCTGCTCATGCCGTCCCATCGTGCAATGACGGCCTTCGGGAACGCCCACGCGCCGGTCTCCCGCCAGTTCTCGTCGTAGCGCACGAGCACGGAGTACTCGGGCC
The DNA here is from genome assembly GCA_020845575.1 of Acidobacteriota bacterium. Classification (NCBI taxonomy): domain Bacteria; kingdom Pseudomonadati; phylum Acidobacteriota; species Acidobacteriota bacterium. The sequence goes on from JADLFL010000011.1 coordinate 6,386, forward strand.
CCTTGCCCGGCTCGCCGTTCGGTGGCGGATAGTGCGCGTACATCACCCACCACGCATCGCCGCGGCTGTCGATCCATGTCGCTGACCCGCGTCCGGTCCCGACAGGAATGCTGCGCACGTGACGCAGTGTCGCCGCGTCCCACACCTCGATCGAACTCACCATGGGTACGCCGGGATAGTTCGAGTGCGCGCAGTAGAGCGCGCCGTCGATCACGACGCCGCTGTTCAGATGGATGATGCCGCCATCATCGGCATCCTGCCACTCGGCCACCTTGCGCCCCGTGGCCTTCTCGTACTTGCCGATACGCCTGTTGGTGATCGCGTAGAAGTGCGTGGCATCGACGGCCACCGCCTGCCGCGCCTCCGGCGCCGCGTAGCGACGGACGACAGGCCACGCTTGGCGCACAGGCAAGGTCTGCGCCGCGCTTGCGACAGGTGCGAACACGAGCGCGAGCGCGATCCACCATCGAAGCCGACCGACCCGTCGCACTGCCACCGTTGTCACGCGCGGAGGACGGAGGTGAAGACGTCACAGGCGCGTTGCATCTCCTCCATCGTGCCGATCGAGATGCGGGAATACGACGTCAGGGGCGGGAACGGGCGGCCGACGGCGATGCCCTTCGCGAGGCAGGCCTTCGCGAAGCCAACGGTGTCGCGCCCGACGTCGGCCATCAGGAAGTTGGCGTGCGACACCGGTACTCTCGCGCCGGCGCTCTCGAGCCGCTTCACCGTGTAAGCCCTGACTTCCGCGTTGCGCGCGCGTTCGCGCGCCTCGAAGCCAGCGTCGGCGAGTGCGGCCTGCGCGGCGTGAAGGCCGATCGTCCCGACGCTCATCGGCACGCCGAAGTCGGCCAGACGCGACAGCAGCGGCGGCTGGGCGATCGCGTAGCCCACGCGAAGGCCGGCCATCCCGTACATCTTCGAGAACGTGCGGCTGACGATCACGCGCGGCGTCGACAGCGCGAACGGGACCGCCGTCTCCACGCCGTGCCCGTCGGCGTACTCGATGTACGCCTCGTCCAGCAGGATGACCACGTCCGGCGAGCGCCGCAGCGCCGCGGCCACGAACGCGCGGATGTCGTCGAGCGGCAGCGCGACGCTCGTCGGGTTGTTCGGGTTGCACAGGAACACCAGCCCCGCGGTGTCCACGTGCCGCAGCAGGCCGTCGAGATCCACCTGGAGGTCGGCGCGCACGGGCACCTCGTGGACGGGCCGTCCGAGCGCACGTGCGCGTCGGGCAGGCTCCTCGAACGTCGGCACCGGTGCAACGAGCGCCCGCCGTTCGCCCGTGAACGCCATGACGGCGTTCAGCAGGACCTCCGACGATCCGCACCCGGGCAGGATGTGCTCCGTCGTCGTGTCGTGCCGCGCGGCAAGGCCGTCGAGCGCGTGCGGGAACCTGAACGGATAGACGCGCGCAAGCCGGGTGGCCGACGTGATGGCGTCAACGGCCGCCGCGCACGGCCCGATGGGGTTCTCGTTGCTGTCGAGCCGCACGAGATCGGCAGGCATCGCCGCCGCCTGCGCGCTGCTCCACGCTCCAGCCTCCCGTCCCCGCGCCACGACGAGCCCCGCCGCACCTGCCGCCGTCGATTGCATGAACCGTCGTCTGGACCACATGGGGACCTCCGCAATGCCGAACGCTGAATGCCAGATGTTCAATGCCGAATGCCGAATGACGAACGCGGATGTAATGCCGCGATGCCGGGAATGCCGGGA